>JAKOMY010000387.1 GCA_022702225.1 Microbacteriaceae bacterium
GGGCTCACGAACTGAAAATCCTCCAAGCTCAGGAACTCCGGCAATGTGTGCGACGGTAACGAGGTGGACGGCTCGTGCAGTTCCAGCCCGACCTTGCGTTGTCGACCCGAACCGGAAGGGCGGAGCACCGCGAACTCCGCCACCGCTGGCCGGTACTCACTGCGCACAACCGTACCGTCGGAACCGCCCAACCAGGTGTTGATCTCTTCCACGTTGGGGACGATCGCTGACACGAACACAATCCGCGGGGCCGGGGTTCGCGCCTTCAACCGTGCCAGCAGCAGCTCCAGCCCCACTCCGCGAGACCCGCTGTCGAGAAGGTGCCCTTCATCACAGACGACCAGCGAGATCTCCGACAGCAATCTCGGGTGCGCGCCGACGAGCCCGGTCAAGGCTTCCGGCGTGGCGATAATGACGCGGACCTCCTCCAGATCGTCGCCCTCCTCGATCCCCGAGACCGTTCCGCCGTAGACCGTCCGGGACCGTAACCCCATTGCCGTCAGGTGTCGGCCGACACTGCCGCGCAGCTCACGGGCCAACGCCCGATATGGAACCAACAGCACCGCCTTGCTCTCTGCGAAGCGGCTCAGATGATCGAAGATGAGCGTCTCTGTCAGAGCAGTCTTACCTGCTCCCGTTGGCATCTGTAGCGAGTAGGACTCGGAACTGGTCAGCAGACCCGCATCGATGGCTTCCATCTGCGACGGGAAGAAGTCCCACACCGGCTGGCTGCGGTCAAGAAACGACTCCACCAGAGGATCCCACCGTCGCGTCTCTCCGTCGGGAAGAACCGCGCGAAGGTTTGTGCGCTGAAAGCGCTCAACCAGAACCGCAAACAGGCGATGGGCGACCCATTCGTCAGGACCGACGTCCAGGGCGCGATCTGCTTCCTCCTGAGCGGCGACAACCACCTCGTCGACAATGCTCGTGTTACCGACTCGGACCGCGTCGACCAGTACCTGCGTGGAAAGGGAAACAGGATCTGCAGATCGCGTGATGAGCTCGTAGGCCGCCCGCTGGGCATCCACCTGCCAGAACTTCGGATCGGCAAGCCGCATTGTCATCACTGCCGAGGCGGGATAACCACCCTGATAGAACGCAACCGCCGCAAAGAACAACGCATCCGCACGAGCACCGTCCCGTAGATCCCGGCTAACCGTCTCAAGGGCGCGACCGAGCGACGCCCAATCCAGCGGGTCCCCCTCCCCGGCCCGCACCATGTCGAACAATTCACCGACCAGCGAGTAGTACAGATCTGTCGTGCGATTATCGAGGTAGTCAAGTTGCGCCAGGTGCGCCGACAATCGGAAGTCCACGATCGTCTGCTGAGTCTCCGCGTCCGCGATCCATCGCCCCAGGCGCTCTCTCATGGAACTTCCTCGACGTCGTCCGCGGTCAACAGCGCTGCGTCGAAGACCCGCTCATAGGTCTCCTTCAAGTCCGGGACCGAGATTACGATCAAACTCCGCTCGCTCGGAAGAGGGGGCATTACACCGACCAGCTCGTCGGCGGTCAGGCTCGCGCAGATGACAGCAACCGCGCGGAACTCCCGCGTCGCCTCCGGATGATCAACAGGGTGGATGAATCGGTCCAACTGCTCGATCGAAACGGTCGACAGCCCAGTGTCGATCGCCCGCTCCTTCAGCCAGTTCAGCGTTTTGACGAACCGTCGCGAGCTGTCCTTCTCCGAGTCGGCCATCGCGCTGGCTATGGGCGTCGACCCACCTCTGGTGGATTTCGTCTTCACCTCAGCGCAAATGATCCGATCGTCCGCGGACGCCGCAGGCCACTGAGGAAGGATCATCTGCACCAAGTCAGAACCGGGAGCAGGCTTGGTGCGATCCTGCTTCAGCCGCCACTTCTTGGGGTCCAGAACGACCAAAGGATGCTCACTCACAGCATGGAAAAGGGCCGTCAAAATCTCACCGAAGTCACCAGCCATCGTGGATCCACGGTCTGGGAGCTTTGAACCAACGATCGTGCGAGCAGACAGCGATGTCTCCGCGATTCGGGCCTCCAGACTTGCATCAGAGATATAGCACCGCCGCACCGGAACACCCAGACGATACGCGAACGTGGCAGCTTGCTCCGCATCAATCTCGATAATCGCGAACGGCGTACTCTGCGTCGTCGAGAAGACCTCCCCGAGCGCCTCGAAGTCGACCTCTAGCTCCAGCACTGCGCCCCCTTACCCCCGCCCCGGCCGCCTAAATATGCCGCCGGCCACCCCAGACATTACGACAACCGCTCCCGTCCGGTCTGCTGCATCGCACAGAGTGCACAGAACGCCCCCTACTGCCTTGACCTGGCACCAACATCGCCCCGCGGACGTGACCCGCTAGATTTCGCGGAGCATCGGGCGTCTGCTCGGGTCGCCGAGCAGACTCGACTTGCCGTCGCCGTTGCGGCCGACGATGCCGATCCGGTCGTCTTCGTTGACGCCCCGAGCGAGACAGAATCGAAGACGACGTTGGTCGGATATTCCAGGTGCGGGGCTTCACCCCCGAGCAAATGTGGCATATCCAAACCACGATATGCGGTACCAGGGGGGTGTGGGTGATGCCCCAGACATCGCGAGATCGCTTCTCGCCGACATCTCCGCTGCACCTCGCAACCGACTCGTCAGCGAGAAGCGACATCACGAATGCCACACCCCAGACCAGCCCCCCAAACCACTACGAACACGCCGGACGGCCCGGCCCCGAGCCACCGCTCGGCCACCCCACCCATGCGCGCCGGAGTCCCGGCATCCCGAGCCGCCCCTCGCCGCGAGATCGCATCTCGCTGACATTTCGGCGGTAGCTAGAAACCGATTCCGCGGCGAGATGCAGTCCCGCGGATGCCACACCCCAAACCAGACGCACGAACCACAGCGGGGCCGCCCGGCGAACCGGACGACCCCGCGTGACTCGACGGCTCAGAAGCCGTTGGCCGAGAGCCACTCCTTGGCGATGTCGGCGGACGACTTCTGATCAACCGTGGACTCGACGTTCATCTCGACGAGGGCATCGGCCGTCAGGGCCGCGCTGACCTTGTTGAGCACGTCCGACACCTCGGAGGCGACGTTCGAGTTGACCACCGGCACCACGTTCGACGCCAGGAACAGGCCCTTGGGGTCGGTCAGCGTGACGAGGTTGTCGGTCTTGATGC
>JAKOMY010000396.1 GCA_022702225.1 Microbacteriaceae bacterium
GTGGCTCGCCTCCCGCAAGCCCGAGAACGTCGTGGTGGCCACCAAGGTCAGCCAGCACCCCGAGTTCCGCGGACTGGGCGCGAAGAACATCCGCGCCGCGGCGGAAGCCTCGCTGAAGCGCCTCGGCATCGACACCATCGACCTCTACTACGCCCACTTCGACGACGCCGAGACGCCCCTCGAAGAGACCGTCGCCGGCTTCGCCGACCTCGTCCGCGACGGGCTCGTGCGCTACGTGGCGGTGTCGAACTACACCGCGGCTCGCATCGGCGAGTGGATCTCTCTCGCCGAGGCCTCCGGAGCAGATCTCCCGGTCGCCGTCCAGCCGCACTACAACCTCGTGCACCGCACCGATGTCGAGAGCGAGATCGTGCCCGTGGCCGAGCGGTACGGCATGTCGCTCGTTCCGTACTACGCGCTCGCGAGCGGATTCCTCACCGGCAAGTACCGTTCGTCGGATGCCACCGGCACCTCGCCCCGGGCGGAAGGCGCCGCGAAGCTGGCCACTCCGGCCGGACTCGCGCTGATCGACGCGCTCGAAGAGGTCGGCGATGCGCACGGCGCCTCCATCGCCACCACCGCCCTGGCCTGGCTGCGGGCCCAGCCGAGCGTTGCCGCTCCCATCGCGAGCGCCTCGAAGGTGGAGCAGGTCGCCGACCTCCTCGCCAGCGCCTCTCTCGAGCTGACGGCCGACGAGATCGCGCACCTCTCGGCCGTGTCCGAGCCCGCCCAGGGCTGAGCAGGGCGCGGGGCGGGATGCGCGGGCACAGCCCACGCCTTCGCCCCCTCGACCGAGGAACGCCCGCCGTACCGGGATCCGCGCGCAGCGTGTTCCCCCGGTACGGCGGGCGTTCCTCGCGGTGGGACTCGCTGCGTCGACACCCGCCGTGGGCGAGAATGAGGACGTGAAGCTCCTCGTCGCCGCCCATGCGTCCGAACTCACCGCCTTCGAGGCGGAGATCCCCGGTTTCGATCGTCTGCTCACCGGGGTGGGCAAGATCCCCGCGGCCTACGCGCTGACGCGTGCGCTCTGCGAGGGCGACTACGACGAGATCGTCGTCGTCGGCACGGCGGGAGCGATCGATGACGACGTCGAGGGCGGCATCTACGACATCGCGGCTGCGATCCAGCACGACGTGAAGGGCCTGGACGGCACCTTCGGAGAGCATGTGTCGCTGCCCTCCCGTGTCGAGACCGGGTCCGAGGGCGTCGTCATCGCGACCGGCGACCACTTCGTCGACGATGCGGAGGCCGTGCGCCTCATTCGCGGTCTCGGTGCCCGCCTGGTCGACATGGAGTCGTACGCGCTCATCTGGGTCGCCCGCCAGTTCGGCGTGCCCATCCGCATCCTGCGCGCCGTGTCGGATCGCGCGCAGGACGGCGCCACCGAGCTGTGGGACGACGTCGTGGAGCGGTGCAGCCACGAGCTGCGCGCGGAGATCCGCGCCCGCTACGGCGTCTGATTCCGCTCGGGGGATCGCACGCGCCTAGGGCGTCTGCGACCCCGATCGTGCGCGCCCCGCGAGATCGGTGACGCCGACGACGAGCGCGAGCGCGAGGAAGATGCCCACCGTGATCATCCCCGACGCGTAGGCGTCGTGGTACAGCACCGCCGCGTCGTCGACGCTCCCCTGCTCGCGATAGACCGTCGCGTAGAACAGGGCGAGGGCGATCGCCGTGCCGACGGCCGTGCCGATGCGCTGGCCCAGTTGACCCACGGATCCCGCGACGCCGCCGCTCTTGACCGGGATGTCGGCGAGGGTGAGCGTCTGATTGGGCGAGATGACGAGACCGCCGGCGAAGCCACCGAAGGTCATCACCGCCGCCATCGCCCAGGGTGTCCATCCGGGCGGCGTGAAGAGCGCGACGAGCACGAGCCCGCCCGCCGTGGCCACCATGCCCACGATTCCCCAGACCACGAGCGGACGCCCCAGGCGAGTGACGAGGTTGCCGCCGATCCACGAACTCCACGCGGATGCCACGGCGAAACCGATCGTGACCATACCGGCGAACACGGGCTCCAGGCCCAGGCCTCCCTGGAGGAAGAGCGTTCCCAAGAGGAACATGGCGGGGATCGCGGAGAAGTAGGCGGTCGAGATGAGCACACCGTTGCGGTACGACGAGAGCGAGAAGATCGCGAAGGGTATGAGCGGCATCCGTCCCCGCTCCCCGTATCGACGTTCCCAGAACACGAACCCCGCGGCGAAGATCACGGACGCCACCAGGAACCACCAGCGGTGCGGGTTGTCGTCCGGGCTCCCCGTGGTGAACAGGAACGGCCACATCAACGACAGGATCGTCAACGCGAAGAGCACGACGCCGACCGGATCGAGATCGAGCTTGCGGTGGGACCTGGTTCGGGTGTCGGGCAGCAGCCACGCCGCCAGCGCGATGACGATCGCCACGAGCGGGACGTTGATCCAGAAGATGAGCCGCCAGCCGTCGGTGTCGCCGCCCAGGGCGATGAGCAGACCGCCCAGTGTGGGGCCGAAGGCCGTCGCGATGCCGATCGTCGCACCGAACAGGCCGAAGGCGCGGCCGCGCTCCTTGCCCTGGAACAGCTGCTGCACGAGACCGAGAACCTGAGGCATCTGGATGCCGGCCGCAACTCCCTGCAGCAAGCGGGCGACGAGGAGCACGGTCGTGTTCGGCGCGAGGGCGCACGCGAGGCTCGTGACCAGGAACAGCGAGAGGCCGACGAGGAAGAGCATGCGCCGCGACCGGAGGTCTCCCAGGCGCCCGGCCGGGACCAGCACCAGACCGAAGGTGAGGATGTAGCCCGACACCACGAGCTGCAGCTCGGTGGGTCCGGCGTTCAGCGCCGCTTCGATGGACGGGAGCGCGACGTTGACCTTCGTGAGGTCGAGGATCGTGAGCGCGGCGACAGCGACCGCCACCCAGTAGGCACGCCACCGGTGCTTCTGCGACAGCACGATGTCACGTGTGGGGGGATGGGCGGAATCCGTGGACGCGGAGGGAGGAGTCATCGCTGCCGACGGTACTCCGGGTCTCGGACACCGCCTCCGGGCTTGCGCCGCGGGGCGCCGCGGCTCCCGCGACCGAACGCGTCAGTCGACGTCTCTGCGGGCGAAGACCGCCCGCAGCACGAGGAACACGATGAATGCGACGACCGCGACGGCGATCAAGCGGAAGACGAACGCGATGAGCGAGAACAGGATGTTCACGAGCACCCACGCGATGATCACGGCGACGACGACGCCGAGGATGGTCCACAGGGTGCTCTTGCGCATGAGCCCAGCCTAGAGCGGGAGCCTGTCGAACCGCCCGGCGGGGCGCCGTGCCCCGCGATCCCGCACCATCCGAGCGGACGCGGGTTCGAGTCCCGATCTCGGCGTCAGCCGATCAGCGCCGGGGCGTCCTGCCGGATCACGCTCGGCCCACGCGGCGTGGCCGCGACGTGGAGCTGCGCGGGGAGCTGGTCTTTCATCGCCGCAACATGGCTGATCACCCCGACGGTCCGGCCGCCCTGCCGCAACTCGTCGAGGGTGCGCATGGCGAGATCGAGAGTGTCGTCGTCGAGCGAGCCGAAGCCTTCGTCGATGAAGAGCGTGTCGAGTCGGATGCCGCCCGCTCGCGCCGTCACGACCTCGGCGAGGCCGAGGGCCAGGGCCAGGGAGGTGAGGAACGTCTCGCCACCCGACAGCGATTGCGGGGGTCGGCTCTGGCCCGTGAATGCGTCGACCACCTCGAGTCCCAGCCCGCTCGCCGCACCGCGGGCTGCCAGCGCGTCGCTGTGCTGCAGACGGTACCGACCGGATGACATGTGATCGAGGCGGAGATTCGCAGCGGCGACGATCTCTTCGAGCTCGGCGGCGAGCACGAAGGTCTCGAGGGTCATGCGCCGTGTGTTCGGCGCACGCCCGGCGACGGTATCGGCAAGTCGAGCGATCACGGCGTGCTCGTCGGAAAGCGCCGCCACAGCCGCGTGAGCGTCGTCGGCGCGCTGGGCGAGCCCTCTCAGCCGCTCCGCAAGAGCTCGAGCGGACGCGTGCGCAGCGGTGGTGCGCTGGACGACCTCACGGGCCCGGGCGACGGCCTCGGCGTACGGAGCAGGGTCGACGGGCTCATCGGGGGCATCGACCAGGAGGAGCTCGAGCTCGAGCAGCCGCTGGCGAATCGAGGCACTCGCCGCATCGTGTTCGGCGATGGCGGTATCGAGGCGACGGCGATCGGCTGCCGGTCGGAGCGCCCGGACCACGGCGTCGACGTCGGCGAAAGAGCTCTCGCCCACGCGCGACGCGACGGCGTCCGCCGCCTCGAGCTCGTGCGCGGTCGCCGCCTCGACCGCGTCTCTTGCCGCGACCAATTCGCGCACCGCATCTCGCCGGGAACGCAGATCGCGCTGGCGCGCGGTCACGCTGTCGAAGTCTCCCCGCGCGGCGGCCACCTCGCTACGAAGACCCGTCACCCTCTGCTCGGCCAGAGCGAGATCCTGTTGCGTGCTCGCGAGCCTGCTCGCGAGAGCGTCGATACGTGAGGCGACCGCCGCATCGAGGTCGGCCACGCGCGCCCGTTCCGCCTGGAGGCTCTCGCGCTCGGCGACCTCGGCCGAGGCCGCCGCGAGCGCCTCATCGGTCTGAGCGAACCTCTCCTCGAGGGCTTCGACGCTTTCTCCGCCCGCGAGGGCTGCGGCGAGAGCGTGAGCGTCACGCGCGACGCGAGCCGCGTCGGAGGCGAGTCGGTCCTGCTCGACCGCCGCGTTCTTGCGGTCTTCTGCGGCGGTGATCTCGTCATCGGTCACGGGCTCTTCGTCGCCGCGAGCGGGAGCGGGGTGTTCCCGTGCACCGCACACGGCGCACGGCTCTCCGTCGACGAGGTCATGGGCCAGCTCGACGGCCGCGCCTTGGAGTCGGCGACGCAGGAGGCTGGTCCACGAGTCGACGGCGCGCTGTACCTCGTCGGCGCGCACCAGAGATGCGAG
>JAKOMY010000014.1 GCA_022702225.1 Microbacteriaceae bacterium
TGCGGCGCGCGCGCTGCGCACGGGCCAGACCTCCACGATCGGACTCGTCGTGTCGACCCTCGCCTCGGTCGGCAACTCGCGCATGCTGCAGGCCATCTCCGAGGCCGCCGCCGCTCGTGACTACGCCCTGGCCGTCGTGACGGTGGGAGAACGCGGCATCCACGAGGCTTTCGCCCGACTCCGCTCCCAGGGCGTCGATGGCGCCGTCGTGCTGAACGAGGCGACCGAGCTCGCGCGCGACACCGAACCCCCCGCCGACCTGCACCTCGTCGTCGTCGACTCTCCGCCCGACGAGCGCTTCTCGATCGTGCAGACCGACCACGCCGGGGGAGCGCGCACCGCTACCGCCCACCTGCTCTCGCTCGGCCACGCCACCGTGCATCACGTCGCCGGGCCCGCCCGCTCGTTCGCCGCCGCCGAGCGCGAGCGCGGCTGGCGCGAGGCTCTCGCCGATGCGGGGGCTGCGATCGTCGAACCCGCTCGGGGCGATTGGACCTCGGCATCCGGTCATCGTGCGGCCGCGGCGCTCGACGCCGCCACCGCCGTGTTCGTCGCCAACGATCAGATGGCGCTCGGGGTCCTCCGCGCGGTGGCCGACGCGGGCCGGAGCATCCCCGCCGGCATCGCGGTGGTGGGCTTCGACGACATCGTGGATGCCGCGGAGTTCCGCCCGCCGCTCAGCACCGTCCGCCAGGACTTCGACGCCCTCGGCCGCCGCGCCGTGGCCGCTCTGGTCGCCGCGATCGAGGGGGGAGCCCCCGTCGTCGAGACGGTGCCCGCGGTGCTCGTCGTGCGTGCGAGCAGCGGAGGTGTGTAGCGAAGCAGAGGTGGTACACCCCCTCCTCTCAGTGGTACACTCGCCGTATGCCGACCACTCGACCGCGCACGCAAGTGACGCACACGCGCGCGGTCGAACAGGCTCTGGAGATCGCGCGTTCCCGATGGCCCGACGAGTCGCCCAGCGCTCTGCTCATGCACCTGGTCGTCCGGGGCGGGCAGGCGATCCAGGATGAGGAGTCGCTGAAGGCGATTGATCGTCGCGCCGCCGTGGACGCGGCGGTGCAGCGGCTGGCGGGGGTCTATCCCGACGGGTACCTCCAGGGGCTCCGCGGGGACTGGCCCGAGTGATCGTTCTCGATGCCGGGGTCGTCATCGCCCTGTTCAGCCCGGACGATGCCCACCATGACCGGGCGAAGGCTCTCTTCTCCCGGCAGTCGGGGCCTTTCCTTCTGCACTCGCTGACCGTCGCGGAGACCCTTGTCGCCGCCGCGCGTGTCGGGCGCGAGGGGGAGTTGTGGGACGCCCTGCGCAGCCTCGGGGGAGAGGTGGCGGTGATGGGGCCCGATGAGCCCCTGCTGCTGGCGCGTCTGCGTGCCACGTACGCGCTGACAATGCCCGACACGTGCGTCCTGGCGGTGGCGGTCCACCTGCGCGTCCCCGTCGCCACCTTCGATGCGCGACTCGCCGCCGTGGCTGACGAGATGTCGCTCTTGTTCCCCGTCGACTGACCCGGCGCGGGTCCTCCCCGTCCCGCTCGGCACGGACGGCGTTTCGGCGTGATGCGGTGTCGCCCGTGGATGCGCGGCAACCGCCCGCGGCGGGGTCCCGCGCGCCCTCAGTGCTCCTCGCGCCACCCCCGGTCGAGGATGCGGAAGCCGGCCTCGATGGTCGCCTCGGCGTCATCGTGCTCGAAGGCGAGGATCTGCAGCTGGAGAACCATGCGCGCGTAGACCCGCACCTCGGCGTCGGGCTCGTCGCGTCCCGTGGTCTCGGCGATCGCCTGAGCGAGGGCGTCTTCGTGGCGGAGCCACATGCGTGAGGCGTACTCGCGCAGCGGCGGCGTGGTGTCGATGAGTTTCATGAACTGCCGGCGGTGGTCGCCCGAGGGGTCGAAGGCGAGGCCGATGAGCTCGCGGCGGTAGAGGTCGCGCAGGGCGTCGGAGACCGAGACGCCGGGTGCGCGGTCCCGCACGGCATCCACGAGCATGTCGCGCTGGGCATCGTCCTCGTCGAAGACGAGCGCCTCTTTCTGCGGGAAATGCGCGAAGACGGTCGTGGGTGACACGTCGGCGGCCTCGGCGACCTCGCGGATGCTCACCGCATCGAAACCGCGCTCGACGAACAGGATCGTCGCGGCGTCCGAGATGGCCTTTCGGGTAGCGGCCTTCTTGCGTTCGCGGCGTCCGGGTTCCGTGCTCATGGGTCCACCTTAGTGGCGTCGCTCCAAAACTGTATTGACACCGAAACTGGTATGACTACAGTTACGGTATGACTTCACCTCAGCCCTCCCTCACCCAAGGCCGTCGCGCCTGGGTCATGCTCGTCGTCATCACGACGCTCACCACCGCCGGCATGACCGTCGTCCTGCCCGTCCTTCCCTTCGTCGTGCTTCGCTACGTCTCGAATCCCGCGGATCTGGCCGTGTGGGTGGGCATCCTCGAGACGATCAATGCGCTGTGCGCCTTCCTGGTCGCTCCGTTCCTCGGCCGCATCTCCGACCGCTTCGGCCGTCGACCGGTGATCATCGTCGCCGGGTTCGGCGCCGCCCTCGGCTTCCTGCTCTTCGGCATCGGGGGCGCGATCTGGGTGCTGCTGCTCGGCCGCATCGTGCAGGGCCTCACCGCCGGCGACCTCCCCGCCCTCTTCGCCTACCTCGCCGACATCACCCCGCCCGACAAGCGCGCTCGCCGCTTCGGCGTGCTCGGCGCCACCGCCGGAATCGGCACGATGGTCGGCCCCGCCCTCGGCGGCACCCTCGCCGCGATCGACGTCGACCTGCCCGTCTTCGTCACCGCGGCCCTCGCCCTGACGGTCGCCGTCCTCAGCATCTTCCTGCTGCCCGAGAGCCTCGAGCCCGCCAAGCGCATCACCTCGCTCGATCTGCGGGCGGTTCATCCCTTCGCGGTCTTCCGAGGCGTCTTCCGCCGGCCCGAGCTGCGGGGCCTCATGATCGGCCTCATCCTGGTGGGCCTGCCGTTCGGCTTCTTCGTGAACAACTTCAGCGTCCTCGCGCTCGATGCGATCTCGTGGAGCCCCACCGCGATCGGCCTGCTGACCGCGTGCGTCGGCATCATCGACATCGCCATCCAGGGCGTGCTGCTCGGCTTCCTGCTGCCGCGCATCGGCGAGCGGGGTGTCGCGGTCAGCGGCATCGTCACCCAGGCGGTCGGGCTGGTCGCCCTCGCGGTGGTCGCGTCGCTGATCGCTCAGCCGTGGCTGTTCGTCGTGGGTGCGCTGACACTCGCGGCGGGCCAGGGCGCGGCTCAGGCCACGATGGACGGCCTGCTCTCCAACGCCGTCGCAGACGACGAGCAGGGCTGGATCGCCGGGGCCGCGCAGTCCCTCAACGCCGCCGTCGGCACCGTCGCACCGCTGGTCGCGGGCCTGCTCTACGCGCACGTCGCGCACGCGGCGCCCTACGTGCTGGGTACCGCGCTCATGCTCGCCGCCGCGGTGGTCATCGGCCGCGCGCGCTTCACGAGCCCGTCGCTACGGTCGAAGGCTCCGGATGCCGCGGAGCCCGTGATCGCGAGGCCGTGAGGCGCTGCCGTGGGTCAGTGCAGGGCGATGCTCGCCGTGGTGCGGATGGTGCGAAGGGGGGAGGCCGCCACCCACACGACGGTGAGGGCCACTCCGACGCACCCCACGGCGATCCCGGTCCGGGTGCCCAGGGCTTCGCCCGCGAGGCCGCCGAGGCCCGCACCGATTGCGACGACGCCGTACGAGATCCACCGCACGGTCGCGTTGACCCGTCCGAGCAGATGGTCGGGTGTCCGTCGTTGTCGCAGGGTGAGAGCCACCACGCTCGAGAGCGAGGTGCCCGCGCCGTTGACCGCGAAGACACCCACGAGCGCGGCGACGATCACGGGCGTCGACCACGCGGCATCCACGAACGGGATGACGCCGAGCACGAGGCTCTCGGCTCCGGCGCAGGCGATGAGCACCGGTCCGACGCCGAACCGCCGCACGCTCGCGGGGGCGGCCGCGGCGCCGACCACGGCTCCCATCGCGCCGAGGCTGAAGACGAGACCGAGATGCCCCGCGGTCAGGCCGAGCTCGCGCACGGCGTGGACGAGCAGCAGCACGGTGATCCACTGGGCGAACAGGTTGTAGATCGCCGAGAACCCCACCAGTGAGACCAGGTAGCGATCGTGTCGCACGAACCCCAGTCCCTCCCGGAGCTCGGCGAGCGCGCCGCGGCGCTGCGGGAGAGGATCGGACTCGGACGAACGGATGCCGAGGAGTGCGACGGCCGAGACGGCATAGGTCACGGCCTGGGAGAGGAGGGCCCACGGGGCCGTCAGAGTCTGCACGAGCCAGCCGCCCAGGCCCGGTCCCCCGACCTGCGCGGCGGAGGCGGTGGCCTGCAAGCGCCCGTTGGCCCGCTCGAGGTCGTCTCGCGCGGCGACCGTGGGCAGGAACGACTGGTATGCCACCTCGAATGCGACGGTGAAGGCCCCGATGACGAAGATGAGCCCCAGCAGCACGGGGAGGGTCAGCGCCCCGGCCACGGCCACGGCGACGAGAACGACGATGAGGGCCGCGCGCGCGATGTCGGCGGCGACGAGAACCGGTCGCCGCCGCCGCCGGTCGACCAGCACGCCGAGGGGGAGGGCGAGCAGAAGGAACGGCAGCCAGCGAGCGACGCCGACGAGCCCGGCCTCCGCGGCCGTCGCGTGCAGGACCACCACGGCCAGCAGGGGGACGGCGAGATCGCCGACCTGGCTGCCCACGGCCGAGGTCGTCTGCGCCAGCCAGAACCGATGGAAGTCGCGGCCCAGCCGAGTTCTAACGTGTTTATCCGTCTTCACCCATTAAACATGTCGGCCGGCACGGTAACGCGTCAAGACCTTTTCGCGCATTACGCTGTCAGTTATGGGCGCGACGACGTTTCCCCGCGTGGGGGGCCACCCGGCCTTCGACCTCGTCGACACGGTGCACTGGCGTCTCGACGACGCCCGCGCGATCGACACCCTGCCGGACGTCGGGGCGGTTCTCGACTGGTGCGCCGAGATCGACCTGATCGCCGATCCCGACACCCTCCGCACTCTCGCCTCCGCCGCGCCCGAGCAGGCGGCGGCGGAGCACGCCGCGATCATCGCGCTCCGCGAGGCCGTCTACGAAGCCGTCTTCGCGAAGTCTGCGGATGCCGTGGCCCTCATCGCCCGTGAGCACATCGACGCTCTGAGTCGTTCGAGCCTGCAGCGCGACGCCGACCGGTGGCACTGGCATCCGCCCGCCGACCTCACCGGTCCGCGCGCGGCGATCGCCCATCTCGCCCACGACCTGCTGACCTCGGATCTGGGCGCGGCGCGGCAGTGCGGAGACGACGCGTGCGGCTGGGTGTACCTCGACACCTCTCCCCGACATAACCGCATCTGGTGCACCGCCGCGGGCTGCGGCAACCGCAACCGCGTCAAGCGCCACCACGCGAGATCCCGCGTCTGAGCTCGAACCGCCGTCGACGCGCGTGCGCGTGTCACACGACGCCGGACACCGGCTCCGCCTGGGCGAGCGCGAATGCGTCCAGAAGGCGCTCGGTATCGGCGAGCTGGTCGGTCCACACCGCGCGCACGATGTCGATGCGATCGTCGGCATCTTGAAGGCCGGCCAGGTACGACGCCAGGGGCACGTACCCCGTGCGGGCCGACTCGTGCAGCGCCAGCATGCGCAGAGCCAGCGCGGTCTGCACGCCG
>JAKOMY010000018.1 GCA_022702225.1 Microbacteriaceae bacterium
CGCGGCGGCGAAGACGTGCAGGAACACCGCCTCGGGGTCGATCCACCGCGTCAGGGTGAGCGGCGGAACGGATCGAGGCACGCTCCCAGGCTAGAGCGAGGCGGCGGGCCTAGGCTGACGGAGGTGAACGAGATTCTCACGTCGCTGCTCGACCTGGTCCGCGACGTCGATCCGGTGCTGCGCACGGTGGTTGCGGGCGTGGCCATGGTCCTCGAGACCAGCGTGCTCGTGGGGCTCATCGTTCCGGGTGACACCATGGTGATCGTCGCGGGAACCGCGGTCGCCTCCCCGATCGAAGGGGTCGTGCTGGCCGCGGCGATCGTGGTCGGGGCCCTGATCGGCGAGAGCCTCGGGTTCTGGCTCGGCCGGTACTTCGGGCCACGCATCCGTGCCTCACGTGTCGGGCAGAAGCTCGGCGAACGCAACTGGGAGCGCGCGGACCGGTACCTGCGCCGTCGCGGCGGACCCGCCATCTTCCTGTCGCGGTTCCTCCCCGTGCTGCACTCGCTGGTGCCGCTGACGGTGGGCATGAGCGGCTACAGCTATCGTCGTTTCCTCGCGTGGACGACGCCCGCGTGCATCGTGTGGGCCGGTCTGTACGTCACGGTCGCGGCATCGGCCGCGGGCACCTACCGCGAGCTCTCCGACCGCATCCATTACGCGGGCTACGTCTTCGTCGGCATCCTCGTCGTCTTCCTCGTGCTGGTCTTCATCGGCAAGAAGGTCATCGAGCGCGTGGAGCGTCGACACCTGGCCGACGAGGCCATCCCCCTCGAACGGGTGGACGGTGACGTGAAAGACTGAGGGCGATGCCTCGTTCCCCTCGCGCCAAAGTGCTCTGGTTCGCCCGACTCGAGCGCCGTTTCCACCGCTGGCGCGAACGTCGAGCGCGCGCGCGCGGCCTGCGCCCCGCCGTCACCGGCTTTCCGGGGTACGGCACCGAGGAGTGGGTCCGGGTCCTCGGCCGGGTGCTCATCGCTCCGCCGATCAAGCGCACCTCGACGGGGGAATTCGCCAGCCTGCGCGGGTGGCGGAGCTTCGCGGCCGTACCCGTCGGCTTCGGCCAGGTCGACATCGTCATCGACGGCGTCACGCACCGCGTCGTCGCGGACCGCGGCGGGGTGATCGATGCGAAGCTGCCCGCGACCCTCTCCCCCGGCTGGCAGAGCATCACGATGTCGGTGGAGGGAAGCGAGCCCGCCGAGACGCGCGTGTTCATCGTGGGGTCGGACGTGCGGTTCGGCGTGGTCAGCGACATCGACGACACCGTCATGGTCACGCTGCTGCCGCGACCGCTGCTCGCCGCGTGGAACTCCTTCGTCGTCGATGAGCACGCACGCCAGCCCGTGCCCGGCATGGCCGTCATGCTCGAACGGCTCACCCGCGAGCACCCGGGCACTCCGGTGATCTACCTCTCGACCGGCGCCTGGAACGTCGCACCGACGCTGACGCGTTTCATGCGACGCCACCTCTTCCCCTCGGGGTCCTTCCTCCTCACCGACTGGGGCCCCACCCACGATCGGTGGTTCCGCAGCGGCCGAGAGCACAAGGAGCAGAACCTTCGACGCCTCGCCGCGGAGTTCCCGCGGGTGAAGTGGCTGCTCGTGGGCGACGACGGCCAGCACGACGACGCCATCTACACCGGGTTCGCCATCGAGCACCCGCAGAACGTCGCCGCGGTCGCGATCCGCAAACTCCTCCCCGCCGAAGCCGTTCTCGCCGGTGGCCGCACGGTGGTCGACGACCATTCGGCTGCCGAGGTGCCGTGGGTGACCGAGTCCGACGGTGCGGGTCTTCTCGACCGCCTCCGCAGCACGGGCGTCATCTCGAACGACGCCTGATTCCGGATGCCGCGGCGCCCGTCGCCGTGCGTACCCGCTGGCGTGCGCGTCGTCGACGGCGACGGCATCCGGTGTCGTGCGGCATCCGCTGTCGTGCGGCGGGCGTGGTGCACCGTCGACGTCGCACGCGGCCGCTCCCGGCGTGATTCGATGTCGGAGGGGACGCGTACGGTGGGAACATGTGCGGTCGATTCGTCGTAGCCAACGTGGCCTCCGAGCTCGTGGGGGTGCTGCGCGTCGACGTCCAGGCCGACGAGTTGCCGCAGCCCTCGTACAACATCGCGCCCACCTCCCAGATCGGCATCGTGCTCGACTCGATCAAGAGCGAGCCCCCGGTGCGTCGCCTCGAGGTCGCGCGGTGGGGCCTCGTTCCCGGCTGGGCGAAAGACGTCAAGGTCGGCGCGCGGGCATTCAACGCCCGTAGCGAAGACGTCGAGGACAAGCCGATGTTCCGCGATGCGCTCATCAAACGGCGCGCCGTGATCCCGGCATCCGGGTACTACGAATGGAAGACCACCGAAGAGGGCAAGACCCCCCACTACATCCACCCCGCCGACGGGTCGCCGCTGTTCTTCGCGGGCCTCTACGAGTGGTGGAAGAATCCCGCCCTCGCCGCCGACGACCCGGCGCGATGGGTCCTGAGCTGCACGATCCTCACGCGCGACGCGATCGGGCGACTGGGGTCCATCCACGACCGCATGCCGCTGTTCATGGATCCCGACTTCGCCGATGCCTGGCTCGACCCGACGACCGAGAACGTCGGAGACGTCCTCGATGCCGCTATCGACGCAGCACCCGACATGGTCGAGACTCTCGACGATCACGTGGTGTCGTCCGCGGTCGGAAACGTGCGCAATGACTCCCCCGAACTCATCGAGCCGGTCGCGTGACCCTGCTCGCGACCCGGGAGGTCCTGACGCGCGAACGGTGGACGGCGGACGCCGAGGCACACGCGCTCCGCGCCGACGCGCTCACCGCCGATCACCGCGCTCGTGCGAGCCGGGCACAGAAGCATCCGGTCGAGGACTTCCTCTTCACGTACTACTCCTACAAACCCGCGATCCTGCGGCGGTGGCACCCGGGTCCGGGCGTCCTGCTCGAACAGGCCGACGAACGGGCCGGCTGGCGCTGGTACCGGGCGGAGGGCGACGGCGTCGAGGTGGACGCAGCGCGCTTCCGCGCCGAGAGAGGTTCGATGTACCGCGGTGTCGTCAACCTGCTGCGGGCGACCCGCGACCGGCCGGCGCAGTTCGGGTGCTTCGGGCTGCACGAGTGGGCGATGGCGTATCGCGCTGACGAGGTGCGGCACGCGGTACCGCTGCGTCTCGGACGTGACGGCACCGACGCGGTGGTCGAGGCTCACGACCTCAAGTGCACGCACTTCGACGCCTTCCGTTTCTTCACTCCCGAGGCCGTACCGCTCAACCGCACACCGCTCCGTCGCGACGACCAGGTCGCGCGCGAGCAGCCGGGGTGTCTGCACGCGGGCATGGACGTCTACAAGTGGGCGGTGAAGCTCGGGCCGCTGGTCCCCGGTGCCCTGTTGCTCGATGCCTTCGAGCTCGCGCGCGATATCCGCACGCTCGACATGCAGGCCTCCCCCTACGACCTCACCGGCTGGGGCTATGTTCCGGTGGCCATCGAGACGCCCGAGGGCAAGGCGGAGTACGTCGCCCGGCAGCGTGGGTTGAGCGAGCGCGGTCAGGCACTCAGATGCGCCGTCATCACGGCCGTAACGAGCCCCGACGACACGCCCGGCTGCGCCGATTTCTTGCCGTCGCAATCTGTGTTGTAAGCTCATGGAGTTGCCTCGAACGGGGCGGAAAACAAAAAACGGGCCTGTGGCGCAGCTGGTAGCGCACCTGCATGGCATGCAGGGGGTCAGGGGTTCGAGTCCCCTCAGGTCCACCTCGAAAGAAGGCCTCCGCTTCGGCGGAGGCCTTCTTCGTTTCCGTCGGGCTCACCCGCCTCGCGTTTACCGCGCGGCACCCCTCTCGGGTATCACGGGTGAGCATCCGGGTTCCGTCGTTCGCCCGGGTCCGCTCGCGTGTAGCGCTGCCAGCGCCCGATGGCGCTCGCATCTCGTACCCGGCCTCCGCCAACCTCGCCGACCGGCCTCCGCCGCGCACGGGCGTCGACCTGGCGAGCGGCACGGCGAGCGGCAGGAGGGAACCGCCTCAGTTCACGCAGGGCACCGACCCCGCGCGCATCGGCTGCTGCGAGTCGGTGTACACAGACGACGTGGGGCTGGGCGATGCCGCCGGCGCGGACGCCGAGGGAGCGTCGCTCGGTGGGGTTTCGGCATCCGTCCCTGCGTCCGGGGTCGCAGCCGGGGCGGGGTGCAGCAAGGTGCTGACCTGGGCCGCGATGGCTTTCTGGTCGACGATGTTCACGCTCTCGCCGTCGATCGTGCCGAAGCGCTCGACCGGCAGAGTCTGGAACGTGACGTCTCCCCCGGCGAGGCGCTGGGCGGTCGAGGCGA
>JAKOMY010000060.1 GCA_022702225.1 Microbacteriaceae bacterium
ACGCGCGGAATCACCTCGGCGGCGAACCGCTGCATCTCGGGCAGGTGCGGCGAGAACTGCAGCAGCAGCGTCGAGACGCCGACGTTCGCGAACTCCACGATGCGCTCGGCGACCTGGTCGGGCGTGCCGACGAGGTTCGGCCGCAGGCCGCGGTTCGACACCGAGTACTCCTTGAGGTCGACCTGGGTGTCGAGCTTCGACTTGCTCACGAAGTCCTGGTACGAGCCGTAGGCCGCTCCCCCGCGCACGTCGGTGATGCGGTCGATCTCGGCCTGCGCCTCGTCTTCGGTGTCGCGCACCACGGCATACGCCGCCATGCCGAAGGCCTCGAACGGCGTCGCTCCGGCCTCGGCGCGCCGGCGGCGCATGTCGGCGACTTTCGTCTCGAGCTCCTCGAGGGTTCCGCCGTGCGTGAGGTACGCGTCGGCGAAGCGCGTGATCGCCGTGCGGCCGGCTTCGCTCTCGCCGCCGGCGTACAAGCGCGGCTGCACTTGCGGCTTGGGCTCGGTATACGTGCCCTCGGTGCGGTAGTACTCCCCCTCGTACGCGAAGGGCGTCTGCGACCAGAGACCGCGCAGCACCTCCACCCACTCGATCGTGCGCGCGTACCGGTCGTCGTGCGCGCTGAAGAGCCCCTCGTACTGCTTGGCCTCTTCTGCCCACCACGCCGACACGACGTTGAGGGTGAAACGGCCGCCGCTGATCTCGTCGATCGTCGCGGCCTGCTTCGCGGTGTGGAACGGGTTGTGGAAACCCGGACGCACGGCCGTCATGAGCTCCAGCGACGACGTGACCGCGGCCAGTCCCGCCGTCACCGCCCACGCGTCGAGCGACGGAGCTTCGACGCCTTTGATGTCGTTGAGGTTGAGCTCGGGAATGAGCGTGAGGTCGAACCCGCCCTCTTCCGCAGCCCGCGCGATCTCGGCGATGTGGGCGAACGACACGGGGGTCTGCTCGTCGTCGACGTTGCGCAACCATCCGCCGAAGATGGGGGTCCAGTAGCCGAAACGCACGCGCTGGGGGGAGGTCATGGCTCCATCCTCACCCGGCGACCGTCGCCCGGCGTCACGCGACGAAACGGTCCGTCATATGTCGTTGACCGATGCCCGAAGCGATGCGAGGTTGGCCGGGTTCCGATCCGCGAGGAGGACCCCATGACCGATTCCACTCCCACCCACGAGCCGCTCAAGTTCGCCTACTGGGTGCCCAACGTCAGCGGCGGGCTCGTCATCAGTTCGATCGAGCAGCGCACCGACTGGGGCTACGACTACAACGTGAAGCTCGCGCAGACGGCCGAGCGCGTGGGATTCGAGTACGCCCTCAGTCAGGTGCGCTACGCCTCGAGCTACGGCGCTGCCCAGCAGCACGAGTCCACCTCGATCAGCCTCGCTCTGCTGCTCGCGACCGAGAAGCTCAAGGTCATCTCGGCCATCCACCCGGGCATCTGGCATCCGGCGGTTCTGGCCAAGTTCATCAACACGGCCGACCAGTTCTCGCACGGCCGGGCCGCCGTCAACGTCGTCAGCGGGTGGTTCAAGGACGAGTACACCGACCTCGGTCTTGAGTGGCTCGAGCACGACGAACGGTACGAGCGGGCAGCGGAATTCATCCAGGTGCTTCGCGGCTTGTGGACGCAGGAGAAGTTCTCCTTCCACGGCAAGTACTACGACATCACCGATTTCACGCTGCGGCCGTTCCCGTACGAGGTGCCGGGCCGGGCGCACCCCGACATCTTCCAGGGCGGTAACTCCACGGCCGCGCGCTTCAACGGCGGCGCATTCTCGGATTGGTATTTCTCGAACGGCAAGGACTTCGACGGGTTCACCGAGCAGTACGACGACGTCACCCGCATCGCGGCGGAGCACGGTCGGCGCACCCGGTTCGGCCTGAACGGGTTCGTCATTCAGCGAGACAGCCGTGCCGCGGCGGAGGCGCAGCTGCGCGAGATCATCGCCCACGCCGATTCGGGCGCGGTCGAGGGGTTCCGCAAGAGCGTGCAGGAGGCGGGCAACGCGACCGCGGACAAGAAGGGCATGTGGGCGGACTCGAGCGTCGACGACCTCGTGCAATACAACGACGGTTTCCGCACGCAGCTCTTCGGCGACGCGCAGCAGATCGCCGAGCGGATCATCGAATACAAGAAGCGCGGCGTCGACCTGTTCTTGCTGGGGTTCCTTCATTTCCAGGAGGAGCTGGAGCTCTTCGGCGAGACCGTGATCCCGATCGTGCGCGAGCTCGAGGCGGATCTGATCAGGAGCGGCGACCCCGTGACCGCGGCGCGATGACGCGTATGCCGTAAGGCGTATACGGCGCTGGACGTCACGGCGGCTGACGGGATCGGCGGCGAGGCGGTGAGTGCTTCCCTTCCCCGCGGGCCGGAACTCAGTCGCACGTTCGTTGAGTTTCGGTCTCGTAAATATGCGCGCAAGGGCTTTGTGAGTGGCGGGAATCGGACTTAGATGTCCGAAGGAATGCGGCATTTGTCGCAATCAACACTTCAGAGCAGAGGTACAACATGACACTGCACAACAGTGGCCGCGGCCGACTCGGCCTCGCTCTCGGCGCGCTCGGTGCGTCGACCCTCGTCCTGGCAGGCTGCACGACCACGACCGGAGGCGGCTCCTCCGACGGCGGCTCGACCGACCCGCTCGTCATCGGCACCACCGACAAGATCACCTCGATCGACCCGGCCGGCTCGTACGACAACGGCTCGTTCGCCGTCATGACGCAGATCTACCCCTTCCTCATGAACAGCCAGTACGGCACGTCGGAGGTCACTCCCGACATCGCCGAGTCGGCCGAGTTCACCTCGCCGACCGAGTACACGGTCACGCTCAAGTCGGGCCTGAAGTTCGCGAACGGTCACGACCTGACCTCGTCCGACGTGAAGTTCTCGTTCGACCGCCAGGTCGCGATCAACGACCCGAACGGTCCCGCATCGCTGCTGGGCAACCTCGACAGCGTCGCCACCCCCGACGACACCACGGTCGTCTTCACCCTGAAGAACGGCAACGACCAGGTCTGGCCCCAGATCCTCTCGAGCCCCGCCGCGCCGATCGTCGACGAAGAGGTCTTCTCGGCCACCGCCGTCACCTCCGACGACACCATCGTCGAGGGCAAGGCCTTCGCCGGTCAGTACACGATCGACTCGTACAAGCCCAACGAGCTCATCTCGTACAAGCCGTACGCCGATTACATGGGGTCGCTGCCCAAGGCCGCCAACGGCGGCATCTCGACCAAGTACTACGCCGACTCCTCGAACCTCAAGCTCGACGTGCAGTCGGGTGCGATCGACGTCGCCTACCGCAGCCTGAGCGCGACCGACGTCGCCGACCTGCAGAAGGACGACGCGGTCAAGGTCGTCGACGGCCCCGGCGGCGAGATCCGCTACATCGTCTTCAACTTCGACACCATGCCGTACGGCACGAAGACGGCCGACGCCGACCCCGCCAAGTCGCTCGCGATCCGTCAGGCCGCCGCCGACCTCGTCGACCGCCAGGCCATCGCGACCGACGTCTACAAAGACACGTACTCGCCGCTGTACTCCTACGTGCCGCAGGGTCTCGCGGGTGCCAACGAGGCGCTGAAGGACATGTACGGCGACGGCCAGGGCAAGCCCGACGCCGCCAAGGCCAAGGCGACCCTCGAGGCCGCCGGTCTCACGACGCCCGTCACGCTGAACCTGCAGTACAACGGCGACCACTACGGCCCTTCGTCGGGTGACGAGTACGCCGCGGTCAAGGCACAGCTCGAGAAGGACGGCCTGTTCACGGTCAACCTCGCGCAGACCGAGTGGGTGCAGTACACGAAGGACCGCAAGGCCGACGCCTACCCCGCTTACCAGCTCGGTTGGTTCCCCGACTACTCGGATGCCGACAACTACCTCACACCGTTCTTCTCCAAGGACAACTTCCTGCTGAACCACTACGACAACGCGGACGTCCAGAAGCTGCTCGTCGACCAGGCGACGCAGACCGACAAGACCACGCGTGAGTCGGAGATCGGCGAGATCCAGGACAAGGTGGCCGCCGACCTCTCGACGCTGCCGCTGCTCCAGGGCAAGCAGGTCGCGATCGTGGGCTCGAGCGTCGAGGGCGCCGTTCTCGACGGGTCCTTCAAGTTCCGTTACGCACCGCTGCACAAGTAAGACCGAAGCGGCGCCTCGCGCGATCGCGCGCCCGGCGACCGAGGGTCACGAACCCTCGGTCGCCGAGCGAGAGCGGAGCGATGAGGCGCCGTTCCCCCTGTGAGTGAGGTCTCTCCCGTATGGTCACTGCCGTCGACGCTGCCGACATCGCCAAACCCGTCGCTCCCAAGGGCGGAGGACTTTGGCGCTACATCCTGGTCCGTCTGCTCTTGATCATCCCGACGGTGTTCATCCTCGTCACCGTGGTGTTCGTGCTCATGCGCATCACCGGCGACCCGATCACCGCCGCCCTCGGCGGCCGTCTTCCCCCCGATCAGCTCGCGGAGCGCATCGCGCAAGCCGGGTACGACCGGCCGCTGATCGTGCAGTACTTCGAGTACATCGGCGGGATCCTCCGCGGCGACTTCGGCACCACGCTCACCGACAACCGTCCGGTGATCGAGATCCTGCTGCAGTACGGATCCGCCACTCTCGAGCTCGCGATCTACGCGCTCTTCGTGGCGCTGCTCATCGGCATCCCGTTCGGCCTGCTCGCCGCCTACAAGCGCGACCGCTGGCCCGACGCGACCCTGCGTATCGGGGCGATCCTCGGGTATGCGACGCCCATTTTCTTCGTCGGGCTCCTGCTCAAGCTCGTCTTCTCGGTGTGGCTGAGCGTCCTGCCGGTCGCCGGACGCGCGAGCACCCGCACCGAGCTGAAGTTCGCCTCGATCGAGAACCCCACCGGCATCTACCTGCTCGACGCGATCCGCCTCGGTGACGGCGCGGCCGCGGGAGACGTGCTGATCCACGCGATCCTGCCCGGCGTGGCTCTCGGCATCCTGACCGCGGGAATATTCCTCCGCCTGGTCCGCACGAACGTGATCGGCACGCTGGGCGCCCAGTACGTCACCTCGGCTCGTTCTCGCGGCGTGGGGGAGTACCGCCTGGTCACCAAGCACGCCTACCGCCCGGCGCTCATCCCGATCATCACCGTGATCGGTCTGCAGATCGCCCTGCTGCTGTCGGGCGCCGTGCTGACCGAGACCACCTTCGAGTGGAAGGGCCTCGGCTTCATGCTCAGCGAGTACCTGAAGGCGCGCGACTTCGTCGCCGTCCAGGGGATCGTCGTGATCATCGCCGTGCTGGTCGCCTTCACCAACTTCCTGGTCGACGTCATCGCGGCGATCATCGACCCGCGAGTGAGGTACTGACATGTCGGATGCCATCACCCCCACCCTCTCCGACGACAGCGTGACCGTGCGCAAGGTCCCCCTGCGCGACCGCCTGCCGGTCATCTCGCACCTGCGGCGCAGTGTCGGCCTCCAGCGCACCATGCTGGTGCTCGGCCTCCTCATCACCGCCGTCTTCCTGCTGACGGCGCTGTTCGCCCCGCTGCTGGCGCCCTACGGGTTCGCGCAGCAGGAGGCGGACGGCGTCAAGTTCGGGACGCAACAGGCGCCGAGTGCGATGAACCTGCTCGGCACGACCGTCGGCGGCTACGACGTGCTCTCGCGCGTGATCTGGGGAGCGCAGACCGCTCTGCTGGTGATCCTGTGCGCGATCGCGTTCTCGATCTTCCTGGGTATCTTCTTGGGCCTGGTCGGCGGCTACTTCGGCGGCTGGTTGGATCGCATCCTCGTCGTTCTGTGCGACGCGATCTACGCCTTCCCCTCGCTGCTGCTCGCGATCGTGATGTCGATCGCGATCACGAAGGGCCAGTCGACGCTGTGGGGCGGCATCCTCGCCACCGCCATCTCGATCACGGTGGTCTTCGTGCCGCAGTACTTTCGCGTGATCCGTGCCGAGGTGGTGCGGGTCAAGGCCGAGCCCTTCGTCGAGTCGGCGCGCGTGATCGGTGTGCCGACCGGTCGCATCCTGCTCCGCCACGTGCTGCGCAACTCGACCCGTTCCTTGCCGGTCGTCGTGACCCTCAACGCCTCCGAGGCGCTGCTGACCCTCGCGGGCCTCGGCTTCCTCGGGTTCGGAATCGAGGCCACCGCCGCCGCCGAGTGGGGCTACGACCTCAACCGCTCGGTGAGCGACGTGACCAGCGGCATCTGGTGGACCGCCATCCCGCCGGGAGTCGCGATCGTGCTCGCCGTGCTCGGCATCACCCTCGTGGGCGAGAGCCTCAACGACCTCAGCGACCCGCGTCTGCGCACGCGCCGCCGCGCCGGTCGGGCACCTGCGCCCGTCACCGCGGTCGACCCGTCGACGGCTCCCGCCGAGGCTCGCGCCACCGCCGCTCCCGCCGGGCCCCCGGCATCCGCCCCCTCCGATGGGAGCCCCTCATGACCGGCACCACCGCCCCCGTCGCCCGGATCGACGACCTGCGCGTCACCTTCGCCACCGACGGCGAGCCGGTCTCGGCGATCAACGGGATCTCGCTCGAGGCCCACGCCGGCGAAGTGCTCGCGATCGTCGGCGAGTCGGGCTCGGGCAAGACCGTGACCGCGAACACGCTGCTGGGGCTGCTGCCCGAGACGGCCACGCTCTCGGGCGCCGTCATCGTGCGCGGCCGCGACGGCGACCAGACCGACATCGTGCACGCGACCCGCTCCCAGCTGCGCGAGATGCGCGGGCGTGACGCCGCCATGGTGTTCCAGGAGCCCTCCACCGCGCTCAACCCCGTCTACACCGTGGGCTGGCAGATCGCCGAGGGACTCCGCTCGCACGAGAAGCTGTCGAAGGCCGAGGCGAAGACCAAGGCCGTCGACATCCTGCGCCGCGTCGGCATCCCCGACCCCGAGAAGCGCGTCGACGACTACCCGCACCAGTTCTCGGGCGGGCAGAAGCAGCGCGTGGTCATCGCGATGGCGCTCGTGCTCAACGCCGGCCTGATCATCGCCGACGAGCCGACCACGGCTCTCGACGTGACGGTGCAGGCCGAGATCCTCGATCTGCTGCGCACCTGCCGTGACGAGTTCGGCGCGACGATCGTGCTCATCACCCACAACATGGGCGTCGTGGCCGACCTCGCCGACCGCGTGATCGTCATGTACCGCGGCGACATCGTCGAGCAGGCGCCCGTGCGCGAGCTCTTCGCTTCCCCGCAGCAGGCGTACACGCGCGAGCTGCTGGCCGCCGTACCGCACGTCGGTCGCGGCAAGAGCGCCCGTCAGTCGCTTGAGACACCGGCCCCGACCGCGCCGCCCGAGGGCAGTCTGGTCGTCGCCGAGAAGGTCGAGATCGGCTACCCCGGCCGCTTCGGTTCGCCGGGGGTCGTCGCCGTGAAGGGCGTCGACTTCTGGATCGGTCCGGGCGAAGTGCTCGGCCTGGTGGGCGAGTCGGGCTCGGGCAAGACGACGATCGGTCGCGCGATGGTCGGGCTGACGTCGGTCGTCGGCGGGTCGCTCAAGGTGCTCGGCACCGAGATGCGCGGAGCGAAGCCCCGCACGCTCGCCAAGACCCGCCCCGACATCGGGTTCGTCTTCCAGGACCCGGCCACGAGCTTCAACCCCCTGCTCACGATCGCGGAGTGCATCGCCGAGCCGCTCGTCGTGCACCGCCGCGT
>JAKOMY010000071.1 GCA_022702225.1 Microbacteriaceae bacterium
GGGCGTCCGTGGTCGAGATGCCGGGGTCGACCGACACGACGAGCACCTTGCCGCCGTTGGGGTTGGCATCCTGGATCGCCTTGAACGCGGCAGCCCCGCCGCCCTCGTTGTCGCTCGAGATCTGCGAGACCGCACCGGACGGGTCTTCCAGCGTCGTGTCGACGAGGACGACCTTGATCCCGGCGGCCTCGGCCGCAGCGATCGGCGCCTGCATGGCCGACACATCCGTGGGGGCGATCAGCAGCGCATCGGGCTTCGATGCGACCACGGCGTCGACGATCGGCTTCTGCAGGGTGGGGTCGAACTTCTCGGGGCCCTGGGTGGTGACGGTGGCGCCTTCCTTGGCGGCCTCGTCCTGAATGCCGCACTGCATCGAGATGTAGAACTCATCTCCGGCGACGCCCTGCACGAACGCGATCTTGTACCCGCCGTCTCCGCCCGAGGCGGAGCCCGACGAGGAGCCGCCGGAACACCCGGCGAGTACGAGGGTGGCTGCGGCGCCGAGGGTGGCGAACGCGAGAACCTTGTTGTTCCACTGCATTGTGATGACCGTTCTCTCTTGGTGGGATTCGGATGCCGGGCCTCAGCCGCGGCGTCCTCCGCTGACGAACTTGCGCCAGAGGCTCTGGGTGTTGCCGCGGGTCGCGGCGGTGCGGCGCACCTGGTCGACGTAGACGGCGGTGATGAGCACCGCGCCCACCGCGACCTGCTGCCAGAAGGGCTGCACGCCGGTGATGACGAAGCCGTTCTGCAGGACGGCGGGGATGAAGAGGCCGACCACGGTGCCGAAGATCGTGCCGACGCCGCCGAACAGCGAGGTGCCACCGATCACGACGGCCGCGATCACGTTGAGGTTGGTCTGCGACTGACCGGCGATGGCTGTCGTCGAGAACTGCGACAGGGCCAGGATGCCGGCGAGACCCGCGAGAGCGCCCGACAGCGTGTAGACCGAGATCAGGTGGCGGTCGACCTTCACGCCCACGCGGCGGGCGGCCAGTTCGCTCGAGCCGACGGCGTAGGTGTAGAGCCCGAACTTCGTGAAGTGCAGCACGACGGCGCCGATCACCACGACCACGAGCGCGATGACGCTGATGATCGGAAGCGACCCGAAGACATTGCCGTAGCCGATCGAGACCGTCAGCACGGTCGGCACGTCACGGATGTCGACGCCGCCGGTGAGGATCTGCGCGAGACCGAGCGCCATACCGAGCGAACCCAGCGTGACGATGAGCGGCGGGATCTTGGCCTTGGCGATGAGGAAGCCGTTCAACAGGCCCCAGCACACGCCGCTGAGGATCGAGACCAGGATGCCGATGGTCGCCACGCCCCAGCCCTCACCGCCGAGTGCGCGCATCGTCAGGGCCGAGACGACGCCCGAGAACACCAGCACCGAGCCGATGGAGAGATCGATGCCCGAGGTGATGATGATGTACGTCATCCCGACGCCGAGGACGGCGAGGATCGAGGCGTTCTGGATGATGAGGCGGAAGTTCGACCACTGCGCGAACGAGTCCGGCGCCAGGGCGCTGAAGATCAGCACGATGACGATGAGGATGATCAGGATCTGGAAGGCCTGCGCCTTGAGCAGTCCCGTGAAGAAGCGGGGCTTGTTCTCCTCGAACGTGCCGATGGCCACGGTCTCGGTAGGGGGTGTCCGAGTACTCATTTGGAGTCGTCCTTCGTGACGGCGCCGGTCATGAGCCCGACGAGTTCTTCCATGGAGGTGTTCTTCGCGTCGACGTTCGCGACGCGGGTGCCCAGTCGCAGCACCTGGATGCGATCGCAGACCTCCATCACGTGCGGCATGGAGTGCGAGATCAGGACCACCGCGATGCCCTTGTCGCGCACGCGCCGGATGGTCTCGAGGACGTTCTTGGTCTGACGCACACCGAGGGCCGCGGTCGGTTCGTCGAGGAAGACGAGGCGTCCGGCCCAGTGGACGGCGCGGGCGATCGCGATCGCCTGACGCTGACCGCCCGACATCTCCCCCACCGGCGAAGAGAGCGAGCGGACGGTGGCGCCGAGCTCGTCGAACGCGGCCCGCGAGGCCACGGCCATGTCCTTCGTCTTCATGAACCCGAGGGCTCCGGCGAGGCCGGGGCGGCGGATCTCGCGGCCGAGGTACATGTTCTGCACGGGGTCGAGGTGGGGAGCGAGAGCGAGGTCCTGATAGACCGTCTCGATTCCCAGTGACGATGCGATCTGCGGGTTGCTCATCTCGATCGGCTTGCCGTCGAAGAGGATCTCGCCCTCGTCGACCGCGAGGTTGCCCGAGAGGGCCTTCACGAGGGTGGATTTGCCGGCGCCGTTGTCGCCGATCAACGCGGTGACCTCACCGGGGTAGACCTCGAAGTCCACGTTGTTGAGGGCTCGGACGTGACCGAACTGACGCGAGAGACCGCGCGCTTGCAGCACCGGGACGGCCGTTGTGACTGACGACATCGTCAGCTCCTTTCGTTGGTGAGGATGAGGGACGAAGACAGGAAGGTCGAGGCGACCGTGTCGAACGGTTCCGTCGAGGCGGCGAAGGCGGCGAACAGCGCCGCCCCGTAGGCGGTGCCCTCGTCGTGGGTCGAGACGGTGACCTCGGGCAGCAGAGCCGAACGCGAGCGGACGACGGATGCCATGGTCGACCAGCCCCCGGTCAGCACCGTCGAGGTCGGCGGGGCCACCTCGCGGTCCATCGCCGCCATGCACTCGGCGAGCATGTCGTTGCCGTGGCGCAGGCTCGCCGCGAACAGTTCGGCGGGGCTGAGCCCGTCGCTCTGGGCGACGATCTTGAGAACGCCGTCGTCGTTGCGGGCGCCCGAGACCTCGAGGCCCCCATCGGCGAGCGTTCCGTCGACGGGGAGGGCGAGGGCGGCCTCGTCGACGACCGCGCGGCCCGTGGCATCCGTGATCCCGAGCAGCTGGAGCACGCGACGCATGAGCAGACCCGACTTCGTGCCCGCGAGCAGCACGTACTTGCCCGGGATGACGTGGCGCACGCAGTTGATGCCGGCGTGGGCGAGGCGCTCGCGCGCGGCGAAGGGGAGGGTGTCGTCGAGCACGCGCACGAGGGCCTCGGCCGTACCCATGGAGTCGTAGAGCTGGCCGGTGTGCGTGGCTCCGACGGCGACGGCGGACACCAGGTGGTCGTGGCCGGCGATGGTGAGGACCGCGCCTCGGAAGCCCGCGGGCATCGTGTCGTCGGTCAGCACGCCGACGGCCTCTCCGGCGCTCACGCGCGCACCGAGGATCGACTCGTCGACGCCCAGCACGTCGAGGGCGGCCTGCCACGGGGTGCTGTCGTCCTGGTCGATGAGACCGGTGCGCGAGACGAGCGAGTACTCGGCCACCCGCGGGCCGCCGAGGGCGTGCACGACGAACTCGGGGACGTTGAGGAACGTCGTCCCCGCGAGCTCGATCCCGCTGTCGCGCAGGTGCAGGAGTTTGGCGATGGAGGCCAGCGGCCCCACCGGCAAGCCGGTACGACCGGGGAACTCGGCGCGGAACTCCTCGGGCGTCGCGACGATCTGGGCGGCACCCCGAGGGTCGAACCAGGCCATGATCGGCGCGAGCGCGGTGCCTGCGGCATTCAGCAGCACCCCCGCCTCGGCCATGCCCGAGACGCCGAGCGCGAGGACGCGGTAGGCCTCGCCGAGACGGGCGTCGGCCTCGGCGGCGAGCTCGCGAACGAGGGCGATCGCGCGGTCGGCGGGCATCTCGGCCCGACCGTGGTCGAGGTTGGTCCAGGGCGAGGGGCGGCTCACCACGAGCACCTGACGCCCCTCGGGGGTGGCGACGAGCAGCTTCGTGCTGGTGCTGCCCATGTCGACGCCGACGACGTAGTCGCTCATCGCACCTCACCTCCGCGGAGGGTGCCGGGCCAGCCGGCGCCGGGAGCGGCGATGAGGACCTCGGCCTCGCCGGACAGGCGCCAGGCACCGAAGGCGTACGGCACGGCGTAGACCTGACCGCGCTCGATGTCTATCGATCCGGCGTCCGACACCAGCGCGCCGGATCCCTCGCGCACCAGCACCACCGCGAACCCGGCTTCGCGCGCCGCGGTCTCCCCCGCCGCGTCGAAGAGGCGGAAGTAGGGGTCGGCGACCGCGGGCAGCAGCGAGCGGAAGTTCGCCCCCGCCGGCGTCGTGCCCGTCGTGCTGATCAGGGCACCGAGGGCCTCGGCATCCAGCTTCTGGGTCGAGACCGCGGGCATCACCGCGTCGAATCCGAGGTCGAGGTGCGACTCCTCGCGCGTCGAGGTCGTGACCGACCACTCCAGCAGGATCGAGAAGTCGGTGGGCTCCTGCACCTCGGCGACGAAGATGCCGCCGTCGATCGCGTGCACGGTGCCGGCGGGGACGAGAACACCCATGCCGGGGCGCACGACCACGCGGTTCATGCGCGAGAGCATCCACTCGCTGTCCTGCGCGTCGCGGCGACGGTCCAGTTCGTCGCGGTCGACGGCCTGGTTCCAGCCGACGTGCACGGCGCAGTCGTCCTCGGTCTCGAGCACGTACCAGGCCTCGGTCTTGCCGTACGGGCAGTCCAGGTGCGCGGTGGCGAACTCCCGACCCGGATGCACGTGGACGGGAAGCCGCTGCCGCGCGTCGAGGAGCTTGACCAGGATGCCGAGGTCGGCGGCATCCCGCCCCCCGCGCGCTCCCACCCACGAGGCGCGATCGGCGGTGACGAGGTCGCGCAGGAAGTCGCCGCCGTCGGTGACGGCGAGACCGACCGTGTCGGAGCCGAAGCGCGACACGGTCGATCCGAGCCACTCCTCGGGCTGCCGGTCGGTCTCGGGGACGATGCCCCGCAGCGCCGCGATGCGGTCGCCGCCGAGGTAGAAGTGCTGCACGGGGTTGGGGGGCAGCAGGACGGGCTTCATGAGGGGGCTCCCAGGGTGGCTGCGGCCGGGACGGCGACAGCGCCGGACGGCTCGGGGTGGACGAGGGCGACCACCGCGGGCGACGTGCGCGCCGCGGTCACGGAATCGGACGGATGCAACGCCATCGGAGCGGATGCCGAGACGGGTCCGGTTCCGCTGCGCTCGACCGATCCGGCGAAGGGCACCTCGCCCGAACCGCGGGGCACGAGGCGCGTGGGCACGACCGTGCGGGTCGGGGCGTCGTCGGCGTGCAGGGCCAGGTGGCGCAGGCGCCGGAAGGCCGCCGCGCCGAGCAGACGGGGGTCGTGGTCGACGTAGGTGATGCCGGGTTCGAGCACCTCGGCGAGGGTGAAGTCGCCGAACGAGATGAGCGCCGGCATCCGGAGTCCGCGCGCACGGATCGCCCGAACGGTCGCGATCGCGGCGAGGCTCGTCGCGCACAGCAGGGCGGTGGGAGCGTCGGGGCGCCCGAGCAGGAGCGAGGCTTCGGCGGCCTCTCCCGCACGGAATCGCTCGTGGGTGACGACGAGCGAGGGATCGAACGCCACGCCCGCCGCCTCGAGCGCCGAACGGTACCCGGCGAGGCGGTCGCTGACCGTGGGGTACGGCACGTCCTCGCCCATGAAGGCGACGCGACGGTGGCCGTGCGAGAGCAGGGCGGCGGTGGCCTCGGCCGCGGCCCCGAAGTCGTCGATGACGATGGAGTCGATCCCGGAGCGCACGCGGTCGACGGTCACCACGGGGCAGCGGTGGCGCAGTCCCGCGAGGACCGCGGCGGGGACCGCGACCGGCGCCACGATGAGACCGGCGAGACGGTGGCCGGTCAAGCGGTCGAGCTGGGCCGTCTCACGCGCCGCGTCGTAGCCGGTGCTGGCGAAGATCACGCTCAGGCCCTCGGCGATCGCGAGCTCTTCGACCACGCTCACGAAGGCGGCGAAGAACGGGTCGCTGATCGCATCGATCAGGATGCCGATCGTGTCGGCCTCGCGACGCTTGAGCTCGCGGGCGCTGCGGTCGGGGACGAAGCCCAGATCGCGCACCATCTGCAGCACGCGGTCGCGGGTTCCGGGCAGGACTCCGGCTTCGTCGTTGATGACGCGCGACACGGTCTTGGGGCTCACGCCCGCTGCCGTCGCGACGTCGATGAGCCGAGCGCGCGGGCGGGCCGTCGCGGCCTCGGCGACCGCGGTCGCGGTCCGTCGCTCATCGTGCGTCATCGCATCTCCGACATCGTTGTCATTCGGGAGGAAACCCGGGGGCGGGCCTCGATGGAGACAGCATGAGCCCGATGGGACAACGTTGTCAAGTCACGGATGGATCTCGATGACATCGATGTCGAGACCGAGCTCCCACGATGCGCCCGGCGCGAGCGGACGCAGCAGCCCGCGCGCTCGCGCATCACCTCGACCCAGGATCGTCGGCGCCGTGGCCGGCTCCACCCCGAGCACCACCCCGTCCTCCTGGGCGACCCGCCACTGGAACATCCCCGGCAACCGGGCGGTGTCGAACGAGATCCGGATGCCGAGCCCCGACGCCGCGACCACCTCGGCGCTCACGCGGCGATCGGTCGGCAGTTCGTGCGCGAACACCTGCTCGGGATAGCGCGCCGACGGCTCGGGGAACTCCGCCCACGACGACAACCCCGCCTCCGCGGCGACGTCGCGCGCGCGCACGCTCTCCGCCGGCGAGCGCAGGACCGTGCCCGCGTCCACCAGCGGCCAGCCGAGGTTCACGTGGTACAGCACCATGGGTTCGACCTCGCGCGAGCCGCGGTTCACGATCTCGTCGCGCAGTTCGATGCGCCCCTCGCCGAGCGGCAGCCGCACGCTCCGCCGCAGCTCGAGGTGCGCGCCGAGAACGGTCGCCTCGACCACCACGGCCTCGACGACCACGGCGTCATGCCCCGCCTCGGCCCGGACGACGGATGCCGAGAGCCCGCTGTAACGACCGTGCTGCGGATGCTCCCCCTCGACGTCGACCGACGGCGGGCCGAACGAGAGCAGCCCGCAGGTGGTCACGAGACCGCCGCCGAACGCCGCGCCGAAACCGCTCGCCCCCGGGCGCGGCCAACCGGTGGGCGAGACCCACGCCAGGGGCACGCCGCGGTGTCGCACCTGGCCGAGATCGAGCCCGCGGTCGGGAAGCAGCTCGACGTCCAGGTCGCCGGCGATGAGCCGCAGGCGCCGGGTTCCGGCATCCGGTCCATCCGTGCGCACCGACGCCTCCACGGCCGCCAGGGCCGTGGCAGAACCCACGCGCCGTCGCGCGCCTTCGATCGACCGCCCGTACAGCTCACCCATGAGCCCCGCCTTCCTCGCCGTGACGCGGCTCACGCTAGCAGTGATTGACAACGTTGTCTTGCGCCCCGCATACTGACCGTCGAGCGCAGAGCCGCGCCCCGACACGACGCTTCGGAGACCCACACCCCATGTCGAAACCCCGCCTCAACCGCCTCTTCAACGCGCGCTCCGGCCGCGCCCTCGACGTCGCCGTCGACCACGGCGCCTTCCACGAACACTCGTTCCTCACCGGCATCGAAGACATGGCGAAGACCGTCGCGACCCTCGTCGACGCCGGTCCCGACGCCGTGCAGCTCACGCTCGGCCAGGCGCCGCTGCTGCAGTCGGTCCCCGGCAAGCAGAAGCCCGGACTCGTGCTGCGCACCGACATCGCCAACGTCTACGGCGACCCGCTCGAGACGCCGCTGCACAGCATCCACGTCCCGGATGCCATCGAGGTCGCCGTTCGCCTCGACGCCGTCGCCGTGTGCGTGAACCTGCTCGATCTGCCCGGCGAACCGCAGGTGCGCGAGCAGTGCATCCGCTCGATCCTCGCCCTGCGCAGCGACGCCGAGAAGTACGGGATGCCGCTCATGATCGAGCCTCTCGTCATGCAGACCAAGCCCGGCACCGGCGGCTACGGCGTCGACGGCGACACCGCCAAGGTCGTCACCCTCGTCCGCCAGGCGCGCGAGCTCGGTGCCGACCTCATCAAGGCCGACCCCACCGACGACATCACCGAGTACCACCGGGTCATCCAGGCCGCCGGCGACACCCCCCTGCTGGTGCGCGGCGGGGGTCGGGTCGACGACCGCACGCTTCTCGAGCGCACGAAGGCGGTGCTCGAGCAGGGTGCTCGCGGCATCGTCTACGGTCGCAACGTCATCCAGCACCGCGACCCGGCCGGCATCACCGCGGCCCTCATGGCCGTGGTGCACGACGACGCCTCGGTCGACGAGGCCCTCGCCCTCATCGGCGGCACCGACGAAGGAGACCGCGCATGACCGGCAGGAAGATCGGCGTCGGCATCATCGGCGGAGGCCTCATGGGGCGCGAGATCGCCGCGGCGCTTCGCCGCTGGCCCGCTCTCATCGACCACCCAGCCGACCCCGAACTCGTCGCGGTCTGCGACATCAACCCGGCGGCGCTGTCGTTCTTCGAGCGCATCGACACGGTGCAGCTCACCACGACCGACCACCACGAGCTCCTCGCCGACCCCCGCGTCGACGTCGTGTACATCGCCGTGCGACACGACCTGCACGAGCGGCTCTACGTCGACACCGTCCGCGCGGGCAAGGCCCTGCTGGCCGAGAAGCCCTTCGGGATCGACCGCGCGGCCGCCGACGCGGTGGTCGCGGCGATCGACGAGACGCCCGGGTCGTTCGTCCGCGTCTCGAGCGAGATGCCGTTCTTCCCCGGCGCGCAGTGGGCGGTCGATTACGTCCGCTCCGGCGCGCTGGGCCGCATCGTCGAGGCGAAATGCACGTTCCTGCACTCGAGCGACATCGACGTGAACAAGCCCCTCAACTGGAAGCGGCAGAAGCAGTTCTGCGGCGACGCCGGTGTGCTCAACGACCTCGGCATGCACACGTGGCACGTGCCGCTGCGCCTGGGATGGACGCCCGAGAAGGTCGTCGGCATCCTGCAGGACATCGTCACCGAGCGTCCCGGCCCCGACGGCACGCTCCAGCCCTGCGACACCTGGGACAACGCGGTCATCCACTCGTGGGCGCGCCACGACGGCGCCCCGTTCCCCCTCACCACCGAGACCAAGCGCATCGCGCCCGGGCAGAAGAACACGTGGGAGTTCGAAGCCATCGGCATGTCGGGCGGCGTGCGCTTCAGCACCAAGAACCCCAAGCGCGTCGAGGTGTTCGCCTTCGTCGACGTTCCCGGGATCGGCCGCGAGCAGAGTTGGCAGAGCATCGACGCGGGCAGCCAGTCGGTGTGGCCGACGGTGACGGGCCCGAACTTCGAGTCGGGGTTCTCGGATGCCATCCTGCAGATGTGGGCGGCCTTCCTCGCCGAGTTCGTCGGTGAGCTCGGTGACGGGTTCGGCTGCGTCCGCCCCGAAGAGGCCGCGTTGACCCACCGCCTCTTCGCCGCGGCGATCGCCTCGCACGAGACGGGTGCGCAGGTCACGCCCGAGGCGTGACGACGGGAAGAGGGGGTGCCCGCCGCGTGCGGGCACCCCCTCTTCCTCGTTCTCCGGCGCCACCGGCGGTATCCGTATGCTCGAAGGGTGCCGACCCCGCGCGGCACCACCCGAGGAGACGCATGCGCAAGACCGGCCGGCCCACCATGATCGACGTCGCCGCCGACGCCGGGGTGAGCCTGAAGACCGTCTCGCGCGTGGTCAACGGGGAGCCGAACGTCGACCCCGCCATGATCGAGCGAGTGCTCGCATCGGTCGGCCGGCTCGGCTACCACCGCAACTCCCTCGCCGCCAGCCTGCGATCGGGCAACCGCGACACGATCGGTTTCGTCGCCGCCGACCTCTCGAACACGTTCTACATGGCGGTCGCGGCCGCCGTCTCGGCGATCGCCACGCGCGAGCGCATGCACCTGGTCATGGCATCCAGCGAAGAGGATGCCGATCTGGAACGCACCCTCGCCCTCGACCTGTGCCAGCGTCAGATCGGCGGCCTTATCGTCGTGCCCACCGCGTCCGACCACTCCTACCTCTCCCGCGAGGTCGAGCTGGGAACGCCGGTGGTCTTCCTCGACCGTCCCGGCAGCGGCGTCCCCGCCGACGCGATCCTGCTCGACAACCGCGGCGGGTCTCGCTCAGCCGTCGCCGAGCTGCTCGAGAGCGGGCACCGCCGTATCGCCGTCCTGCTCGACTCCGCCGAGATCTACACGATGGTCGAGCGCCTCGCCGGAGCACGCGAGGCCTTCGCCGCCGCGGGTCTCACGCTCGACCCCGCCCTGGTCGTCGACGGGTTGCACACCCCCGCCGTCACCCGTGACGCGGTGCACCGGCTCCTCGACTCCGCCGACCCGCCCACGGCGGTCTTCTGCGCGAACAACCGCGTCACGATCGGCGCTCTCGAGGCGATCCTGCCCCGCGGCGCCGAGGTCGCCATCGCCGGCTTCGACGACTTCGAGCTCTCCCGCCTGCTCCCCCGCCGCATCCGCATCGTCGACTACGACGTGACGGAGCTCGGCACGCGCGCCGCCGAGACACTGCTGGCGCGGGGAGCCGACCCCGCGACGGGATCCCACACGCACCTCGTGTCGACGCGTCTCGTCGACCGGGGCGGGGTGTCCTGAGCCTGCGTGGCATCCGCTCCCCCGTCAAGGCCGCGCATCGCGGCGCCGGCTCTGCCTAACGTCGGAACATGACCTCCGATCGCGATCAGTTCACCTTCGACAATCCCGTCACTCGTTACGCGCGCGTCGAGCCGCCCGTGCAGCACCAGCCCGAGCCCGGCATCCAGGCAGACATGACACCGGTGCCCGACCTGGGAGAGAAGACCTACCGCGGGCTCGGCCGCCTGGTCGGGCGAAAGGCCCTCATCACGGGCGGAGACTCCGGCATCGGTGGGGCCGTGGCGATCGCGTTCGCCCGCGAAGGCGCCGACGTGGCGATCGTGCACCTGCCCGACGAGCAGCGCGACGCCGACCACATCCTCGAGCAGATCCGGGATGCCGGCCGCACCGGCGTCTCGATCGCGACCGACATCACCGATCCCGCGGCCTGCCGTGAGCTCGTCGCCCGCACCGCCGAGGCACTCGGCGGTCTCGACATCGTCGTGAACAACGCCGGCAAGCAGGTGATGGTGGACAAGGTCGACGACCTCGCCGACGAGCAGTTCGAGCAGACCTTCCGCACGAACGTGTTCGCCCCGTTCTGGATCACGAAGGCGGCGCTGGCCCACCTTCCCGAGGGGGGCACCATCATCAACACCGCCTCGCTCGAGGCGTATGTTCCCGCGCCCGATCGCCTCGACTACGCCGCGACCAAGGCCGCGATCAACAACCTGTCGAAGGGCCTCGCGCAGCAGCTCGCCTCGCGCGGCATCCGGGTCAACGTCGTCGCGCCGGGGCCCACCTGGTCGGCGCTGCAGGTGAGCCAGGGCGTCTCCGACGACCAGATGGAGCACTTCGACGACGAGAGCACGTACCAGCGCGCCGGTCAGCCCGCAGAGATCGCACCGGCGTTCGTCTTCCTCGCCTCTGCGGAGTCGAGCTACGTCTCGGGCGAGACCCTGAACGTCAACGGCGGCATGGTCACGCCGTAACCCGTGCGCCCCGATCGCCCCGGCCCGCCGCGTGCGGACGGGGCGATCGTCGTGTGCGAATCTCCTGAGGTCCGCGCGGCCCGACCTCGCATACCGGGTGGCGGCCCCGCACCACGCGGCGAGGGCCGCCGCTTCTCAGGAGTTCGGTACGCGGTCCCCGCACCGCCGATCGTCCCGCCGCGGTGCTTGCGCAAATCGTGCCGTTGCGCAAGCGACCCTCCGCGGCCCCTCTCGTAAGCGAGCGTGAGTGCATGCCCACCGAATCCGCTCCCGCCACAGACGGGGCACCCCTCACCCTGTACCTGCTGCACGCGCTGGGGGCCAGCTCTGGATCCTTCGACCGTCTCGCCGACGAGCTCGCGGGCGACGTGCGCGTGCAGGGCATCGACCTGCCCGGTTTCGGCTCCGCCGCGAGCGCCCCTGACGCCACGCTCGACGAGACCGTCGACCACGTCGTCCGGCACCTCTCCGAGCACGCGAACGGTCCGTGGATGCTCGGCGGCCACAGCATGGGCGGCAAGATCGCCGCTCTGGTCGCAGCCCGCGTGCTCCGCGGCGAGGCCCCTCTCTTCGGGCTGCGCGGCATGGTGCTGATGGCGCCCTCTCCGCCACGCCCCGAACCCATGGACGAGGAGCGTCGTGAGCGGATGCTCTCGTGGGTCGATGAAGGAGCCATCTCCGAGCACGACGCCGAGACCTTCATCGACCAGAACACGGCCGAACCCCTCGATGCCGGGGCGCACTCGCTCGCCCTCGCAGACCTCCGCCGCACCTCGCCCACCGCGTGGCGCGCGTGGCTCGAGACGGGGAGCCGCGTCGACGCGACCGTCGAGGTGCAAACGCTCGACCTGCCCGTGCTCGTGCTCGCCGGCACCGACGACGCCGATCTCGGCGCCTCCGCCCAGCCCGAGCTGCTCGCCTCCGTCTACCCCCGCGCGCGGTTCACGGCCCTCCCCGACACGGGGCACATGATCCCGCTGGAGCGCCCGGCCGAGGCGGCCGAGGCGATCTCCCGCTTCATCGCCGACGAGGTGCGGGTCGGACCCGTGGTGCCGGAGGACTGGGCCCGTCTGATCGCGGGCGATCGCGTCGACGACCGGGTCCGCGGCATCCTGGCCCGCCGTGGCATGCCCGACGACTGCGGTTACGCTCCCGCGGCGCTGAACCTGGCGCAGCTGACCCTGCTGCGCGAGATCGCCGACCTCGTCGTTCCGCAGGACGGGCCGGCCATCGACATCGCCGGACGCGTCGACGCGCAGCTCGCCCGCGGCGAAGGGGACGGCTGGCGCAACGCCGACCTGCCCGTCGACGTCGAGGCCTACCGCACCGGGCTCGACCAGCTGGCCGCCACCTGGC
>JAKOMY010000094.1 GCA_022702225.1 Microbacteriaceae bacterium
GACTACGGTGCGGCCCCGGGCTACCCGAGCGCACCCCCGGTCGCCTACGACACCGCCGCGCCCCGCCGCGACATCAAGACCAACACCGTGTGGATATGGCTGATGGTCTTCCTGCCGGTGCTCAGTCTGCTCGGCGTGGTCATCTTCGACTGGTCGTCGTACTTCCGCGACGCCTTCTACGCCGGTGTGTACTCGTACGATTCCGGCCCCGCGTCGATGGCCGGCACCAACGCGGCGACCACGCTGATCGCCGTGGTGTCGTCCGTGGTGAGCCTGGTGGTCTCCGCGCTCACGGTGCTGTTCGCCTTCCTCGACTGGCGTCAGCTGCGCGCCCGTGGCGTCGATCGCCCGTTCCACTGGGCTTTCAGCTTCTTCGTGCTGGCGATCGGCTCGGGCCTGGTCTACATCATCGGGCGCGGTGTCATCCTGCGTCGCCGCACCGGTTCCGGCCTCGCCCCGATCTGGGCGTCCATCGCCGTCAACGTCGCCGTGATCATCGCGTTCATCGTCTGGATCATCGTGCTGATCTCACAGCTGACGACCATGATCAGCGAGTTCTCCAGCAGTTACGGCTACTGACACGAGGGGGTGCCGTCGGTCGATTCGGCGGCGCCCTCTCCCCTCTGTTCGATGATGACGCTGCGTGACGTTGTGTTGCCCTTCGCGTCAGCATCGCCCGAGGCATCCCGTGGCCGACATACGGTCCTCTCACCGACGCCCGATGTCGGTTCCACCGGGGAGGCCACGCATGTCCACACCATCCATCGCCCAGCAGGTCGACGACTTCAATGTCGGCTTCGAATCACAGATCGGCGATCGCCTCGCCGCTGTCTTCTCCGACGAGCAGAGCGCGCTCCGGGCAGCCGGCGTGCCGACCGGTGCCCTCGGCGAGGGCGACGCGGCTCCCGACGCCGACCTGGTGACCGCCGACGGCGCGACGATCACGTTTTCGTCCGTCCTCGGCGGTACGGCAACCGTCGTCGTCTTCTACCGAGGCGCGTGGTGTCCGTACTGCAACATCACGCTGCGCACCTACCAGCAGAGCCTTCTGCCGACGCTCGAGGAGCGCGGCGCGCAGCTCGTCGCGATCTCGCCCCAGACCGCCGACGGCACCGCGCAGAGCCAGAGCAACGGCTCCCTCGGCTTCGCGGTTCTCTCCGACCCCGGTAACGTCCTGGCCGACCGGTTCGGCATCGTCACCGAACCGAGCGCGCACGCCCAGGAGGCGCACACGGAGCTCGGATTCGCCGTCTCGGACAGCAACGCCGACGCGACGGCGCGCGTGCCCTTCCCTTCGGTCTACGTGATCGATCGGGCCGGACGCATCCGCTTCGCAGATGTCCACGTCGACTACACCTCGCGCACGGAGGTCGCCGACATCGTCGGGGCCGTCGACCGTCTCGGCGAGAGCTGATTCGGTGCCGACCGCCGGGGCGCCCCGCCTCGGTGGTCGGCTCGAGGCTCCTCGGATCAGCGGCCTCGCGCCACCAGAATCGCGTCGAGCACCGCGTGAGCGGTGTCGTCCTTCGAACCCGACACCGTCGAGATGACCTCGCCGGCGGCGTCGACGATCATGAGCTCGTTGTCGGACGCCTCGAACCCGCGAGTCCACCCCACGGCGTTCGCGGCCAGAAGATCGACGCCCTTCCGCGCGGCCTTGGTTCGGGCGCGCTCGAGAAGCTCGGCGTCGTCGGCGACCGTCTCAGCGGCGAACGCCACGATCGTCTGCCCCGCTGGGCGAGCGGTCACGAGTCCCGCGACGATGTCCCGGTTCTCCCGCAGCTCGAGGGAGAGTCCGCCGGGGGAGTCCTGTTTGCGGAGCTTGTGCTCCGACACCGCGGCGACGGAGTAGTCGGCGACCGCCGCGGCCATGACGATGACGTCGGCGTCGGGTGCCACGGCATCCATCGCCTGTCCGAGTTCGTCGGCGGTGCCGGCGGCGATCACCTCGACGCGAGGATCGGGACGGGTATCGGCGTCGAGGTGCGCGGCGACCAGGGTCACACGGGCGCCTCGGTCGGCGGCGGCCCGCGCGATCGCCACGCCCTGTCGTCCGCTCGAGCGGTTGCCGAGGAAGCGAACGGGGTCGATGGGCTCGCGGGTGCCCCCGGCGCTCACGACGATCGAGACTCCCTCGAAGTCGCGCGGTCGTTGCACCAGGGCGAGGGCTGCGGCCGCGATCTCTTCGGGCTCCGACATGCGTCCGGGGCCCGAGTCGCCGCCGGTGAGCACGCCGTCGGTCGGGCCGACCACGTGCACGCCGCGGGAGCGCAGGACGTCCATGTTGTGGACGGTGGCCGGATGCCGCCACATCTCGGTGTGCATCGCGGGGGCGACGACCACCGGTGCGGTCGTGGCGAGAAGGGTCGTGCCGAGCAGGTCGGAGGCCAATCCCGCCGTCATCGCGGCCAGGGTGTTCGCGGTGGCGGGAGCCACGATCACCAGATCCGCGGACTGGCCCAGGGCGACGTGACGGACGCGCGCGACGTCGTCGTGCACCGAGGTCGTGACCGGGTTGCGGCTGAGCGACTCCCACGTCGGCAGGCCGACGAAGCGCAGCGCGTCCTCGGTGGGGATGACGTGCACGTCATGCCCCGCCTTCACGAGCAGGCGCAC
>JAKOMY010000102.1 GCA_022702225.1 Microbacteriaceae bacterium
GCGCCACGGCGACGATCGGCGCGAGGGCCGCGCCGAGGATCGACGAGACGTTGTACGAGATGGCCGAGCCGGTGTAACGGGTGTTGGTCGGGAACAGCTCCGGCAGGACCGCGCCCATCGGGCCGAACGTCGCACCCATGAGCAGGAACCCGAAGACGAGGAACGCCTGCACGAGGGCGCCGGTGAACTTCGCATCGGCGGCGGGCAGGAGGAACACCGAGAACAGCAGACCGAACACGATGATGCCGATCGTCACGCCGATCAGCAGTCGCTTGCGACCGATCGCGTCGGCCACCGGGCCGGAGAGCATCGTGAAGACACCGAAGAACACGACACCGATGATCTGCATGATGACGAAATCGGTGTAGCCGAAGCCGAGGCCGGGAACGTATGTGGCGGCGTTGAACGCGGTGCCGGCCTTCTCAGCCGCGGCGGCCGCGCCCTCGGCGGTGGGCTTGGTGCCGTACGACAGGGTGAAGCTCGTCATCAGGTAGAAGAGCACGTAGGTGGCCAGCATGATGAAGGTGCCGAGGATCAGCTGCTTCCAATTGCGGCGGATGACCTCGCCGAGCGGGAACTTGCGGATCGCGCCGCTCTTCTCGGCCTTGGCGAACGACTCGCTCTCGACGAGCTTGAGGCGCACGTAGAGGCCCACGATGACCATCACGGCCGAGAACAGGAACGGCACGCGCCAGCCCCAGGTGAGGAACTCCACCGACCGCTGCGCCGTGCCGTCGGGGTGCGGCAGCGCGAAGTTGATGACGAGGAACACCGTGTTGGCGATGATGAACCCGATCGGGGCGCCCAGCTGGGGGAACGTGCCGAACAGGGCGCGCTTGCCCTTGGGGGCGTTCTCGGTCGCGACGAGGGCCGCGCCCGACCATTCGCCGCCGAGCGCGAAGCCCTGCGCGAGACGCATGATCAGCAGCAGCACGGCGGCCCACACGCCGATCTCGTTGAAGGTGGGCAGGCAGCCGATCAGGAAGGTGGCGACACCCATCGTGAGCAGAGAGGCCACGAGGGTGGCCTTGCGTCCGAAGCGGTCTCCGAAGTGACCGAAGACGATCGCGCCGAGGGGGCGCGCGACCATGGCGGCGCCGAAGACGCTGAACGACAGCAGCAGCGAGGTGGTCTCGTTGCCGGTCGGGAAGAAGAGGATCGGGAAGACGAGGACCGCGGCGGTGGCGTACGCGTAGAAGTCGTAGAACTCGATCGTGGTGCCGATGAGGCTCGCGGTGATGACGCGCGAACGGGGGTTCGCGGGTGCTGAGGCCGATCGGGTGGAGGGGGAGGAGGTGGTCATGACTGCCTGACGAGAAGGTCGATCAATCGCGTCCGGGATGGGGCGCAGCGGTGGCGCGCCGCGATCACGGGGGTGTGTGTGAGCGGGTGCGCGAAGGAGCACCGGGAACGTCCCCGAGTGAGGGGCGTCTAGACCCTCCAGTCTATGCGCGCGCTGAGCGGACGCCGAATGCCGGTCTCGTCAGTGCCAGACGACCGCGAGACCGGCGTTGAGCAGCGTCAGGATGCCGATGGGCCAGAAGATCGCGGGGGAAAGCGTGCCCGTGCGCTTCTGACGGGCCGATCCGATGCCCAGCAGTGCGCCGATCACGATCAGCACGACCAGCTTGATGCCGATCTTGGCGTAGTTGAGGTCATGGTCGAGGCCCCACGGCGCGGAGAGGGCGAGACCGGTGACCAGGGAGATGACGAGCGCGTAGTTCATCACCGGCGTCACGCGTACGCGGCGGGCCACGGCCTCGACGACCCAGGCACCGAAGAGGATGGCGAAGCCGACGAGGTGGACGAGGACGACGACGCTGCGCAGGATCTCCATGTCCGTCACGTTAGAGAAACCGCGGTGCCGTCGCCAGCAAGGCCGCCCTCAGCGCCATGGCATCCGGGGGCTGCGGCCGTGGTGCCCGCCCCGCCCGCCCGCCCCGCCCGCCCGGCGCGATGGCGCGCCGCCGAGGCGACGCACCATCGACGTGCCGGAGCGTCTCAGCCGTTCGACCCCGAAGCGGGGAAGAGCACGTAGCTGGGCGACGGCCGGCGCTGCTGCGCGGCGTTGTTCCAGGTGACGGCGCCGATGTTGAAGTAGGGGATGTCGACGGCCCCGAACCCGAGCGCCTCGGTGATCCGGTTGAACGTCGTGATCATGTTGTTGTACGTGCCCATGTAGGCGTTCTGGGCGTTGCGGATGTTGGCGATGCCGTTGATGCCGACCGCGGTCACGGTGGCGACGAAGGCGATCGCCGCGACCGGGTTCGCGCCGTTGACCACCAGCAGTGCGATGCCGGTCGCCAGCGACGCCATGCCGATCCCCACGTACTGGCGCACGGCGGTCTGGTAGGCGGTGAACTGGTTGTTCAGCGTGTGGGTCTGATCGATGAATGTGTCGAGCAGGCGTGAGACCGCGGCGGGCGAGCCGTTGCGGGGAGCCTCGCCGTAGTGGTGGCGTCCGTTGTTGCCGACGACCTGGAAGCGCACGATCTGTCCGGCGCCCCGCATGACGATGATGCCGAAGCCGTTGACGTTGATCCGGTACTGCTCGTCGCCGCGGGCCTCGCTGAAGATCCCGGTCTGCGGGTCGATCGGGTACGACGGCAGGACGCGCCCCTGGTGCGGATCGCGGTTCCACCACCGGAGGTCGGTGCCGTCGCCTTTCCAATCGAGACGGTTCTGCTCGAGGATCTGGCCGTCGCGGGTCCAGGTCGCCATGACCCGGTCGACGCCGTAGTTGGTGAAGGTGAGGGTGTCGCCGCCCGGCAATCCCGAGAACGTGCATTCCAGGTATTCCGCGGCGGCGTTGGCCGCGAGAGGCGGTCCGAACAGCGGGAGGGCAGCAGCGCCGGCGATGCTCGCTGCGCCCCCCAGGATCAGACCGCGTCGACTCAGTTCCACCATGGTTTCTTCTCCTTCGTGGGCGATGAGTCCGTCGGAGCCCGGGTCGTGCTCGGGTCGCCGGCGAACACTGACGAGAAGAAGTTAAGACGCATGCCTCGTTTTTTGAACGGCGTCCAGAAAACGAAAAGACAAATCATCGGTGAATGAGACGAGGGGCGGCCGCCGCCGCCGCGCGTCAGCCGCGCAGGTCGCGCAGCACCAACGCCGTGCGCAGGGCCGCGTCGGCGGCCTCCTCGCCCTTGTCCTCCTTCGAGCCGGCCAGGCCCGCGCGGTCGAGACCCTGCTGCTCGTCGTCGAGGGTCAGCACCCCGAAGCCGACGGGCTTGCCCGCGTCGATCGCCACGCGCGTGAGACCGTCGGTCGCTGCAGACGAGACGAACTCGAAGTGCGGCGTCCCGCCCCGGATGATCACGCCGAGGGCGACCACGGCATCCGCCCCGCCCTCGAAGGCCGCGCGAGCGGCCACGGGCAGCTCGAACGAACCGGGCACCCGCACGACGCGGTACGTCGCGCCCGTGGCATCCAGCACCCGCTTCGCTCCGGCGATCAGCCCGTCGGTGATGACCTCGTGCCACGTTCCCGCGATCACGACGACGTTCAGGCCCGACGCATCGATGCCGCCGGTCTCGGGTGCTCCACTGCCAGCCATCAGGCGCTCTCTTCCTTCATGTGCGCGAGGGCGTCGCGCAGGTCGTCCTCGGCGATGACGTGGCCCATGCGGTCGCGCTTCGTCTCGAGATACTGGTGGTTGTTGGGTCCCACGCCCACGAGCAGCGGAACCTGCTCGACGACGTCCAGACCGAAGCCGCGCAGCTGCGCGACCTTGTCGGTGTTGTTGGTCAGCAGGCGCACCTTGTCGACCCCGAGGTCCGACAGGATGCCGGCGGCCGCGGCATAGTCACGCGCATCGGCGGGCAGGCCCAGAGCGAGGTTGGCGTCGACGGTGTCGAGGCCGCGCTCCTGCAGGTTGTACGCGCGCAGCTTGTTGATGAGGCCGATACCGCGACCCTCGTGACCGCGCATGTAGATGACGATGCCGCCGTCGCGGTCGATCGTGTCGAGCGCCGCCTCGAGCTGGGGACCGCACTCGCACTTGAGCGAGCCGAATGCCTCGCCCGTGAGGCACTCCGAGTGCACGCGCACCAGCGGAGCGTTCTCGGTGAGGTCGCCCGAGACCACCGCGAGGTGGTCGGTGCCGGTGATGCGGTCCTTGTAGGCGAGGAAGCGGAACGTGCCGTGCGAGGTGGGGACGTTCGACTCGGCGCGCAGGCTCACGCGGCGTCGCGCGGGGGCGGTCGCCGGCAGCGGATCGGTGTCGTTCAGGTAACCGATGAGCTGCTCGATCGTGATGACCGGGATGCCGTCGCGCTCGCCGAGCTCGAAGAGCCCGGGCAGGCGCATCATGCTGCCGTCCTCGGCCACGACCTCGGCGATCGCGCCGACGGGCTCCAGGCCCGCGAGGCGCATGAGGTCGACCGCGGCCTCGGTGTGACCGGCGCGTTCGCGGACGCCGCCGTCGACGGCGCGCAGCGGCAGGACGTGACCCGGGCGGATGACGCTCGTCGGGACCGATTCGGGGTCGGCCAGCACGTTCAGCGTGCGCGCGCGGTCGGCAGCGCTGATGCCGGTGGTCACACCGGTCGCGGCGTCGACGCTCACCGTGTACGCGGTGCCGCGGGCATCCTGGTTGACCTCGACCATGGGCGGCAGGTCGAGACGGTCGGCCCACTCGGCCGGCATGGGCGCGCACACGTACCCGCTCGACCACCGCACGGTCCAGGCGAGGGCCTCGGGGGTGGCCAGCTGCGCCGAGAGGATGACGTCTCCCTCGTTCTCGCGGTTCTCGTCGTCGGCGACCAGGATCGGGCGACCCTGACGAAGGGCCTCGAGGGCCTCGGGGATGGTGGACAGGCTCATCGGGAGCCCCTCTCGGTCTGTGCGGCGGTCGCCGCGGGATTCTCTGTCGTACGGAAGGCGAGCATGCGCTGGACGTGGCGCGCGAGGATGTCGGTCTCGAGGTTGACGGGGGTGCCGGCCTCGGCGCGGCCGAGCGTCGTCGCCTCGAGGGTCTCGGGGATGAGAGACACCTCGAGCCAGGGCTCGACCTCGTCGGCCTCGCTGACGGCGCTCACCGTGAGCGAGACACCGTCGATCGCGATGGACCCCTTGTCGACCACGAGGGGAGCCAGGTGGGCCGGGATGCCGACCCGCACGACGCTCCACTGGGCTCCGGGCCGCACGTCGCGCACCACGCCGGTGCCGTCGATGTGCCCCTGCACGATGTGACCGCCCAGGCGACCGTGGGCCGCGGTGGCGCGCTCGAGGTTCACCGGGCGCCCCGGAGCGACATCGGCGAGGGTCGACATGTCGAGGGTCTGCTTCATGACGTCGGCGGTGAACCAGTCCTCGCCCTGTTCGACGACCGTGAGGCACACGCCGCTGACCGAGATCGAATCGCCGTGGCCGGCATCCGATACCGAGAGGGGGGCGCGCAACGTCAGCCGCACGCCGTCTCCCGAGGGTTCGACGGCGGTGACGGCACCGATCTCTTCCACGATTCCGGTGAACATCAGGATTCTCCCTCTCGATCCGAGCTGGGGTGGGCGACGATCAGCAGATCGTCGCCGAGGTTCTGGACGGATGCCACGGCAAGCCGACGGGCGTCCGCAATGGTGGGCACTCCCACGTCGCCGAGGGCGAGGCGTGAGCCGCCCAACAGCACGGGGGCGAGGTAGACCAGCAGTTCGTCGGCGAGACCGGCGCGGACGACGGCGCTCGCAAGCGTCGGCCCGCCTTCCACGAACACCCGCTGGATCCCCTTCTCGCCCAGGTCGGCGAGCACGGCGGGCAGGTCGTGCGAGTCGTAGAACAGGGGCGTGCGCGGGTGGCGGCGGACGGCGGCATCCGGGGCCGTCTCGCTGCGACCGACGACCACGGGCACGGGCTGGGTCTCGAGCAGGGAGCCGTCATCGGCGCGCGCGGTCAGTGCCGGATCGTCGGCTCGCACGGTTCCCGTACCGGCGACGATCGCATCGGCCCGGGCGCGTCGGGCGTGCACGTCGCGACGCGCGGCGGGACCGGTGATCCACTGGCTCGAGCCGTCGTCGGCGGCGGCGCGGCCGTCGAGGCTCTGCGCCCACTTGACGGTGACGTGCGGGCGACCGGTGCGCTTGAGGACGGCCCAGTCGTGCACGAGCGCTTCGGCCGCCTCGCGCTCCGCCCCGCTCTCGACGTCGACCCCGGCTGCGCGCAGTCGGTCTGCCCCACCCGACGCGGCGTCGGTCGGGTCGTCCAGGGCGTAGACGACGCGGCCGATGCCGGCCTCGATGAGCGCGAGTGCACAGGGTCCGGTGCGACCGGTGTGATTGCAGGGCTCGAGGGTGACGACGGCGGTGGCGCCGCGCGCGGCATCCGGCGACAACCGCGAGAGGGCGTCGACCTCGGCGTGCGCGGTGCCGGCGCCGCGGTGGTAACCCTCGGCGAGGATCTCTCCGGCGGGGGAGAGGATCACGGCACCCACCTGGGGATTCAGCCCGCGCGGCCCGCGCCGGGCGAGCTGCAGCGCTCGCCGCATGGCGTCGATCTCGACGGCGGATGCCATTTCCTTGTCCTTCCCGCGGAATCGGGGCAGGGCCAGCGGGAAGGCGCGTCGCGCCATCCGTGCTGCCTCCTATCCGGACTAGCGAGAGCTGACCCTCGCATCACCGTCGGTCCCGGAATTCCACCGGATCGGCCCTCCCGCGTGAGCGGCAGGGTTCGCGGACTGTCACCGCCGGTTCGGATTCTCACCGACCCCGGAGCACGTTTTTGCACTTCTGATCCTACTCAACGTGCCCTCGGCGGTTTCATTCCCGGTCATACGGCGACGTTTCGAGCAGTCGACGGTCGATGCCCCTAGCTACTTGAGCAACCGCGACAAGCGCCGGTCGGCCAGGAGCTTGCCGCCGGTCTGACACGTGGGGCAGTACTCGAGGGAGTTGTCGGCGAAGAACACGCTGCGCACCTCGTCGCCGCACACCGGGCACGCCTCGCCTCGGCGGCCGTGCACGCGCATGCCGCGGCGCTTCGCGTCTTTCAGCTCGGCGGGCGGCTTGCCGGTGGCCGCGGTGATCGCCTCGGCGAGAGTGGTCGTCATTGCCTCGAACAGGCGATCGACCTCGTCGTCGGTGAGATTCGCTGCCAACGCGTACGGCGACATCTTGGCGGCATGCAGGATCTCGTCGGAGTAGGCGTTTCCGACCCCCGCGATGATCGACTGGTCGCGCAGCACTCCCTTGATCTGCGTGCGGCGCCCCGTGAGCAGCGCGCCGAACTCGGCGCGACCGAAATCGTCGTCGAGCGGGTCGGGGCCGAGACGGGCGATGCCCGGTACCTCAGCCGGATCGGTCACGGCGTAGACGGCCAGCGACTTCTTCGTTCCTGCCTCGGTAAGGTCGAAGCCCGATCCGTCGTCGAAGCCGACGCGCAGCGCGATCGGAGTCTTGCCGGGTTTGATGAGGGTCGTCGGCAGTGCGTCGTACCACCGCAGCCAGCCCGCCTTGGCGAGATGGAAGACGAGGTGGATGCCGCCGTC
>JAKOMY010000103.1 GCA_022702225.1 Microbacteriaceae bacterium
CCGATGCGGCAGTAGGCCACGATCTTGTCGCCATCGGCGAGCCCCGCACCGTCGCGGTAGATGGCGTCGAGCTCCTCGCGCGACTTGAAACCGCCGTCCTCGGCGACGGCCTTGCCCCACGGCACGCTCTGGGCGCTGGGGATGTGGCCGGCGCGGAGCGCGCCCTCTTCGGGGTAGGCAGGCGCGGTGGTGCGCTCGCCGGAGTACTCCTCGGGGGAGCGCACGTCGATGAGCGGATTGCCGAGGTGGGCGAGCACATCGTCCTTGTAGGCGCGAAGCGCGGAGTCGTCGCGCTCGACGACGGGGTAGTCGGTGCGCTCGACGACCGTCTTGTCGGTGGTGATCGGGCGTCCCTCGGCGATCCACTTGTCACGGCCGCCGTCGAGCAGACGCACGTCTTCGTGGCCGAACAGGGAGAACACCCACAGCGCGTACGCGGCCCACCAGTTGTTCTTGTCGCCGTAGATGACGACCGTGTCGTCGCGCGAGATGCCCTTGGCGCTCAGAAGCTCGGCGAAGCCCGCACCGTCGACGTAGTCGCGCACGACCGGGTCGTTCAGTTCGGTGTGCCAGTCGACCTTCACCGAGCCGGGGATGTGACCCGTCTCGTACAGCAGCACGTCTTCGTCGGACTCGACGACCACGAGGCCCGGCTGACCGAGGCGCTCTTCCAGCCACTCAGCCGTGACGAGTCGTCCGGGCTCGGCGTAGTCGGCGAACTTGGGGGAGGTGGTGTCGAACTCGACGGTCACGGGTACTCCTCGGTCAAGGCGATGGACGGTGCGGCATAGGGTGGACACCGCACCATCGACCCTAGATCCGCGGCATGGGGCACGCACCCTCCCCGTAAGACTTGGACACAGGACGGCCATGACCTCCACTCCCGCCACGACCGGCCTCATCCACCTGACCGAGCGCGAGCCCGCGGTATCGGGCGCCGACATGGTCAACGCCCTCGTGCCGCCGCCGCAGTTCGACGCCGCGACCTTCGAGTCGTACCGCGCCGACGACGCCTACCCCTCGCAGCAGGAGGCCAAGGTGCTGCTGCAGGAGTTCTCCGGAAAGCAGGCCGCTCCCGCCAAGAAGGGCGGCTTCTTCCGTCGCGCCGAGAAGGTCGCCCCCGTCAAGCCCGGTGTGTACCTCGACGGCGGCTTCGGTGTCGGAAAGACCCACCTCTTGGCCGCGATCTATCACGCGATGCCCGCTCGCCGGAAGTACTTCGGCTCCTTCATCGAGTACACCGCGCTGGTCGGCGTACTGGGCTATGCCAAGGCCGTCGAGCTCTTCCGCGGCTCAGATCTTCTCTGCATCGACGAGTTCGAACTCGACGACCCGGGCGACACGATGGTCATGACGCGCCTGCTCGGTGAGCTCGTGGCATCCGGAACCCGGCTCGCCGCCACTTCGAACACCCCGCCCAATGCCCTGGGCGAGGGGCGCTTCGCGGCCCAGGACTTCCTCCGCGAGATCCAGTCGATGGCCGACAGCTTCCGCACGATCCGCATCGACGGCACGGACTTCCGTCAGCGCGCGATCGACGGAGAAGCCAAGGTCCTGACCGACGAGGGTTATCGAGAGGCGATGGATGCCGCAGCCTCCGGCTCGGTCGTCGCCGACGACGCATTCCTGGACCTCGTCGACCACCTCGCTCGGGTTCACCCCTCACGCTTCATCCGGCTGATCGACGGGGTCGACGTCATCGGCCTGCGCGACGTGCAGGTGCTGCACGACCAGTCGGCGGCACTGCGTCTGGTCGCTTTCGTCGATCGCGCCTACGACGCGCAGATTCCGATCCGGGCCACCGGCGTGCCGTTGAACACGGTGTTCAGCGAGGAGATGCTGGGCGGCGGGTACCGCAAGAAGTACCTGCGCGCGGTCTCGCGCCTCGTCGCGCTCACGCACTCCTGAGGCGAGTTCATCGCCGGTTCGCGGGCGCAGGAAACGCGATGTTTACCGGAGCGGCCCGGCTGTAACACCCCCGAAACACGGGGCGAACGGCGACGGAACCGGGGCTGTGGACACTGAGGGGACCCGACGCTTTACCTGCGTCCCTGCAGAGAGGTTCCCTCCGAGATGGATCAAGGCAACACCGCATTCATCCTGATAGCAGCCGCCCTCGTGCTGCTCATGACGCCAGGACTCGCATTCTTCTACGGCGGTCTCGTCAAGGCCAAGAGCGTCATCAGCATGATGATGATGAGCTTCGGCGCGATGGGCCTCATGGGCGTGCTGTGGGTGCTCTACGGCTACGCGATCGCGTTCCCCGCGACCGACGCCGGGGTCACCAACGCCCCGTGGCACATCGACGGCGCTGACTTCGGCCTCGCGAACGTTCTCACCACCCCCGAGGGCGCCGCGTACCCGCCGCTCGCCTTCGTCGCCTTCCAGGCCACCTTCGCCATCATCACCGTCGCCCTCGTCTCGGGCGCGATCGCCGACCGCGCCAAGTTCGGCGCGTGGATGATCTTCGCCGGCATCTGGGCCACGGTCGTCTACTTCCCCGTCGCGAGCTGGGTCTTCAACTTCGGCCTCGCCGAGGACGGCTCCTTCAGCTACGGCGGCTGGATCACGCACGGTCTGCAGGACGTCTTCGGCGTCGGCGCGATCGACTTCGCCGGTGGTACCGCCGTGCACATCAACGCCGGTGCCGCGGCCCTCGCGCTCGCCCTCGTCCTCGGCAAGCGCGTCGGCTTCCAGAAGGGCGCCCACGTCCCGCACAACCCGCCGTTCGTCCTCCTCGGCGCGGGTCTGCTGTGGTTCGGCTGGTTCGGCTTCAACGCCGGCTCCGAGCTCGCGGCCGACAACACCGCCGCCCTGGCCTTCGTCAACACGATCGCCGCTCCCGCCGCAGCCCTGCTCGCGTGGCTGATCGTCGAGAAGATCAAGGACGGCAAGCCCACGTCGGTCGGCGCCGCCTCCGGTGCCGTCGCCGGTCTCGTCGCGATCACCCCGGCCTGCGCGGCTCTCACGCCGATCTGGGCCATCGTGCTGGGCCTGCTCGCCGGTGCGGTCTGCGCCCTCGCCATCGAGCTCAAGTTCAAGCTCGGCTTCGACGACTCGCTCGACGTCGTCGGCATCCACCTCGTGGGTGGTCTGCTCGGTACGCTCTACCTCGGCATCTTCGCCAACACGAGCGGCCTCATCTACAGCGGCTCGTTCAACCAGCTCATCGTCCAGGCGATCGCCGCCCTCGCGGTCCTGGTCTACTCCTTCGTGCTGGCCTTCATCATCGGCTTCGCGATCGAGAAGACGATCGGCTTCCGCGTGAAGAACGAGGACGAGATCGCCGGTATCGACACCGTCGTGCACGGCGAAGAGGGCTACGTGCTCTCCGACGTCCGCGGCTGACACCCGCCTCACCCCGAACGGGGCGTCGCCGATTCGTCGGTGGCGCCCCGTTCGTCGTGCCTAGGGTGTGGGTATGGGAACCACGTCTCGTCTGCTGTCGGCCTTTCTCGGGATGTTCCGTTCCGCGCCGCCCACGCGTCGATCCACCCCGGCGCAGCCCACACCGCGTCAGAGCGCCCCTCGTGGCACGGAGACGGTCGAGATCGATCCCCCGAGGCGCTTGACCCTCTCGTACGCGCCGAAGCGCGACAACGCCCCCGACGGCGGAGAGATCGTCTGGACGTGGGTGCCGTACGAGGAGCGCGACGGGCGGGGCAAGGATCGCCCCGTCCTCGTCCTCGGGCGAGCGGATGCCACCCGCTCCTACGCAGTGAGGTTGACCAGCAAGCCGCACGACGGCGACCGGCAGTACCTGTCCCTCGGCACGGGGGAGTGGGATCCCCAGCGACGCCCCTCGTGGATCGACGTCGAGCAGGTGTATCTGGTGCACGACGCGGGTATGCGGCGCGAGGCCGCAGCACTCGACCGCAAGCGCTTCGATGCCGTCGCCGACGCTCTCGCGGCGCGCTACGGGTGGGCACGCTCCTGACGCGGATCCTTCGCCTAAACTCGTCACCCGCCGAGGAACGCTTCGTGAGACCCACGTGAGATTCCTCTCATCTGACGCGATTTTCGACGGATGAGCATTCGTTCTCGCGCGCGCTGTCGATAAATTTCTGCCGTGCCGTTGGATCCCGAAGAGTCGTTCGCGCAGGTGGAAGCCGATGTTCGTCGTGCCGAGCTGCGAGCCGCGCAGATGCCGGCCTTCGAGGCCGCGGTCGACGGCGTTCGCGGTACGGGCCGCTCGCGCGGCAGAGACATCGTCGCGCAGGTGGACTCCGCGGGCCGCGTCGTCGACCTTCGACTGAGCGAAGCGGCTCTGGCGCGCGGAGCCCAGCGTCTCTCGACGGAGATCCTGTCGACCATCCGCCAGGCCGAGGCCGATGCGCGAGAGAGCACCCTGCGCGCCGTGGCCGACCTGCTGGGCGCCGACGACCCCATCGTCGCGCAGTTGCGCGACGCCGAATCCGCCTCACCCGAGAGGACTCTTCATGGCCGATGACATCGCCGTCGACTTCGATCGACTCCGACAGCACGCCGCTTTCGTCGACTCCCTCGTGGGCGACGTGGGGTCGGCTCTCTCCGTCCTCCGCGGCGGCAATCTCCTCCCCGAGGCGTTCGGTCTGCTGTGCGCCTTCCTCGTCCCCCCGGGACTCGCCCTGTCGGCGGCCGCGACCGGACTCCTCGGCGAAGACCAGTCGCTTCTGGTGCGCACCGCCGGCGAGCTCCGCCAGACCGCCGACCAATGGGAGCAATTCGAGAGCGACACCATCGCGACCATCCGCTCGCTCGAGTCTGCGATGGGTGCCTGATGAGCACCGTCGTCACGCCCGGCACCACTTTCTCCGGCAGCCGCGTCATCGAATCGGGCCGCGCTCTCTCCGAGGCCGTCAAGAGCGGCAATTGGCTCGATGGCGGCATGGCCTTCCTCGACACCCTCGGCGACGCGGCCGCGGCTCTCACCGACCCGATCGGCACGCTCACCGCCTGTGGCCTCGGGTGGGTCATGGAGCACCTCAAGCCGCTGAGCACCTGGCTCGACCAGCTTGCGGGAAGCGCGTCGAACGTCGCCTCCGTCGCATCGCAGTGGGTTTCCGCCGGGTCGTCGATGC
>JAKOMY010000107.1 GCA_022702225.1 Microbacteriaceae bacterium
CTGCTCTACGGCCCTCCCGGAACCGGCAAGACCCTGCTCGCCCGCGCCGTCGCCGGCGAGGCCGGCGTGCCGTTCTACTCGATCTCGGGCTCGGACTTCGTCGAGATGTTCGTCGGCGTCGGTGCGAGTCGCGTCCGCGATCTGTTCAACCAGGCCAAGGAGAGCTCCCCGGCCATCATCTTCATCGACGAGATCGACGCCGTCGGCCGCCATCGCGGCGCCGGCATGGGCGGCGGTCACGACGAGCGCGAGCAGACGCTGAACCAGATGCTCGTCGAGATGGACGGATTCGACCCCAAGGTCAACGTCATCGTCATCGCGGCGACCAACCGCCCCGACATCCTCGACCCCGCCCTGCTGCGGCCCGGTCGCTTCGACCGTCAGATCGGTGTCGATGCGCCCGACCTGAAGGGTCGCCAGCGCATCCTCGAGGTGCACGGTCGCGGCAAGCCGCTCTCGGACTCGGTCGACCTCGAGGTCGTGGCCCGCAAGACGCCCGGCTTCACCGGCGCCGACCTCGCCAACGTGCTCAACGAGGCGGCCCTGCTGACCGCCCGCTCCAACGCGCAGCTGATCGACAACCGCGCCCTCGACGAGGCCATCGACCGCGTGATCGCAGGTCCCCAGCGTCGCACCCGCGTGATGAAGGACAAGGAGAAGCTCATCACGGCGTACCACGAGGGAGGCCACGCCCTCGCCGCCGCCGCGATGAACCACACCGACCCCGTCACCAAGGTCACGATCCTCCCGCGCGGCAAGGCGCTCGGATACACGATGGTGCTTCCTCTCGACGACAAGTACTCCGTCACCCGCAACGAGCTGCAGGACCAGCTGACGTACGCGATGGGCGGCCGTGTGGCCGAGGAGATCGTCTTCCACGACCCCACCACGGGTGCGTCGAACGACATCGAGAAGGCGACGAGCATCGCTCGCAAGATGGTCACCGAGTACGGCATGACCAACGAGGTCGGCCCGGTCAAGCTCGGCGGCTCGTCGGGCGAGGTCTTCATGGGTCGCGACATGGGCCACGGCCGTGACTTCTCGGAGCGCATCGCCGAGCGCGTCGACGCGCAGGTGCGGGCGCTGATCGAGCAGGCGCACAACGAGGCCTACCAGGTCATCAACGACAACCGCGAGGTGCTCGATCGTCTCGCGCTGGCGCTTCTCGAGAAGGAGACCCTCGACCACAACGAGCTGGCCGAGATCTTCACCGACGTCAAGCGCCTGACGCCGCGCCCGCAGTGGCTGTCGTCGGGGGATCGTCCGGTGTCGGACCAGCCGCCGATCGAGGTGCCCCGTCGTCAGCAGCCCGCCGGCATCGCGGCATCCACCGAGGCGGAATCGCAGGCCGCGGCGAAGGCGCAGGCCCGTCCGAGCGGACAGACGCGCCCGGCTACCGCCTGAGGCGCCGTGGCCGTCGATCGTGAACGCGTCGCCGTCCTGGTGCGAGAGCTCCTGGAGGCGATCGGGGAGGACCCCGATCGCCCCGGGCTCCGCCAGACTCCGACGCGCGTCGCCGACTCCTGGGCCGAGTTCTTCGGGGGAGTGAATCAGGATGCCGGCGCCCCGCTGCAGCACACCATCTCGGTGTCGCGCGGGCCGGCGCCCGACACCCTCCCCTCGGGAGCCGTGATGCTGCGCGACATCGCCTTCCGGTCGATGTGCGAGCATCACCTGCTGCCGTTCCGGGGCCGCGCGCACGTCGCCTACCTTCCGGGTGAAGAGGTGGTGGGCCTCGGGGCGCTGCCGCGGGTGATCGACATCCTCGCCGCCCGCCCGCAGGTGCAGGAGCGTCTGGGCGAGCAGGTCGCTGACACGATCGCCTCGGCTCTCGATGCGCGCGGTGTGCTCGTCGTTCTGGACGCGGTGCACGAGTGCGTCACGATGCGCGGTGGGCGCCAGCTCGACGCCTCTACGGTGACGATCGCCGCGCGCGGAGCGTACGGCGACCCCGTCGCCCGGGCCGAGCTCGTCGCGCTGATCGGGGCGCGCGCGTGACCCTCATCATGGGGATCGTCAACGTCACCCCCGACTCCTTCAGCGACGGGGGACGCTTCCTCGACCCCGATGCGGCCCTCGCCCACGCGCGGCTCCTCCGTGAGCAGGGCGCCGAGATCCTCGACGTCGGCGGGGAGTCGACCAGACCCGGCGCGGAGCGGGTGGCGCCGCGCGTCGAGCAGCAGCGCGTGCTGCCGGTCGTCGAGGCACTGGCATCCGAGGGCTCGTTCGTGAGCATCGACACGATGAACGCCGCCACGGCGGTCGCCGCCGTGAGGGCTGGAGCTCGCCTCGTCAACGACGTCTCGGGTGGACTCGCCGACCCCGACATGCTCGCCGCGGTCGCCGAGACGGAGGCCGAGATCGCCCTCGGTCACTGGCGCGGGCCGTCGGCCGAGATGTACGCGCGGGCCGACTACGCGGACGTCGCTCGAGAGGTCTCGGCGGAACTCGCCGAGCGGATCGAGGCTGCTGTGTCCGCGGGCATCGACCGGTCGCGACTGGTCGTCGATCCCGGTATCGGTTTCGGCAAGCGGGGGGCGCAGAACTGGCAGACGCTGCGCGCGCTGCCCGAGATCGCCGAGCTCGGGATCCGCGTCCTGGTGGGAACGAGCCGCAAGAGGTTCCTCGCGGAGGTGATCGGCGACGACGCCGACCTCGCCCGTCGCGATCTCGCCACCGCTGTCACGAGTGCGCTGTCCGCTCGCTCCGGTGCGTGGGCCGTCCGCGTGCACGATGTGCCGACCACCCGCGACGCGCTCGCCGTCGCCCACGCTTGGGAGGCCTGATGGATGCCGATCGGATCACACTGACGGGGGTGCGCGCCGTGGGGCACCACGGGGTCTACCCCGACGAGAAGCGCGACGGGCAGGAGTTCGTGGTCGACGCGACGCTCTCCCTGTCGCTGCGACGGGCGGCGGAGACCGACGACGTCGCCGACACGGTGCACTACGGCGAGCTCGCCGAGCGTCTCGTCGAGATCGTCGAGGGCGATCCGGTCGACCTTCTCGAGACGCTGGCCCAGCGGTTGGCGGACGCGGTTCTCGCCGACGAGCGGGTGGATGCCGTCACGATCACCGTCCACAAGCCGCAGGCGCCCATCACCGTCGCCTTCGGTGATGTGGCCGTGACCATCTCGAGGTCCCGATCGTGAACGTGCGGTTGGCACACGGGATCGACGGGGCTCCGCGTCCCACGCCCGTGCACGCGGTCGTCGCGCTCGGAGCCAATCTCGGGCAGCGACAGGAGACCCTCGCGGCGGCTGTCGACGAACTGCGGCGGTTGCCCCTCACCACGCACGTGCGCGTCTCCGCTCCGATCGAGACGGTGGCCGTGACGCTCCGGGGCGAGGACGAGCACGCGCCTCGGTATCTGAACGCGGTGGCCGTCCTCGAGACGCGTCTGTCGCCGGGCGAGCTGCTCGCGTCGCTGCACCGGATCGAGGCGCGGCACGGCCGCGTCCGGCGGGAGCGCTGGGGCGACCGGACCCTCGATCTCGACCTGATCGCCTACGGCGACGAACGCATCGACCGCGACGACCTCGTCGTCCCGCACCCTCGTGCGCACGAGCGGGAGTTCGTTCTCGCACCGTGGCTCGACGTGGATCCGGATGCCGAGCTCCCCGGCCGCGGACGCGTCGCCGATCTGCTCGAGAAGCTGAGCGGAGGAGTCGCATGAAGCGCACGGGCGCCGGCATCCTCACGATCGCCGTCATCGTCGGGCTGGTCGTGGGGTTCTTGCTCGACACCTCGCTCACCGCCATGGGGCGCTCGACGTTCGCTCCCGCGGCGAGCTTGCCCACGATCCTCGCCCTGCTCGGTGCCGTGATCGTGGTCCTCGCCGTGCCGGTCTATCGGTCGACGCGCGGCCGGAGCCCCCGTCGGATCGATCCGTTCCGCGCCCTGCGGATCGCGATGCTGGCGAAAGCGTCGTCGATCCTCGGGGCAGCCGCGGCGGGATTCGCGGGCGGTCTGCTCGCGTTCCTGGTGAGTCGGCCCGTGGTGCCCTCGGTAGGCTCGATGGGATCGATCATCGCGACACTCGTTTGCGCCGTCATCCTCGTCGTCGCGGGACTCGTGGCCGAGCAGCTCTGCACCATCCGGAAGGACGACGATGACGACGCCCCAGGGAACACCCCCGCAGGACCCGTGGGGATCTGACGTTCCGCAGACGCAGGCGGGGGTCTCGGAGGGGGTCGCGGCCGAGCGATCTCGTGCTCCTCGTGCGGATGCGGACCCCTCCGACGCTCGCCCGGCCGACGCTCGCCCCGCCGACGCTCGACGACCCGCCGAGGGCGATCCAGCGGCCGACGAGGCCGTCCTCGGCGTGGGCACATACGATCGCATCCTCGAACCGCGCTCGGAGCGTCGCCTGCCCCTCGGAGAGGGCACGTGGCATCAGCTGGCCCGCGCGTACGTGCGGGTGCAGCTGATCTCGCAGGGGGCGGTGTTCGTCCTGGTGCTGGCTGCCGCCGTCGTCGTGCAGGCGCTCACGGGGTTCGTGTGGCAGTGGATTCCGGCGGGAGTGGTTCTGCTCGTCACCGTCATCGGGCTCGTCATCACGCCGCGTCAGGCGCGATCCTTCGGCTATCAACTGCGTCGCGACGACCTCGTGTTCCGTCGAGGAATCCTGTGGCAGCGGGTGGTGGCGGTGCCGTACGGCCGCATGCAGCTCGTCGACATCACCCACGGCCCCCTCGACCGGGGCTTCGGCATCGCCCAGCTGAAGCTCGTCACCGCTGCGGCGTCAACGGGCGTGACCATCCCCGGGCTCACCCAGGAGGCGGCCGAACAGCTGCGCGACACGCTCGTGGCCGTCGCCGAGACCCGCCGGACCGGGCTGTGACCGATCCGGACACGGCGGGCTCGCCCCCGGAGTCGCAGCCTCGGCAACGGACGATCGTCCGGTCGCCGTACAGCGACGGGGAGTGGCATCGGCTCCACCCTCTGACGCCGTTGTTGCGCGGTGGGCTGACGCTTCTCGTGCTCGTGGGCGTCATCGTGGCGAACCTGCGGGAGCGTCTCGTCGAGTGGATCTTCCCGGTCTTCACCGATCTGCCCCCGGGGGAGCTTCCCCCCGACCCGGTCGATTTCCTCCTCGCGAACAATCTGATCCTCATCGCGGCGGCTGCGGCTCTCGTCGTGCTCATCGTGCTGCTGGTGCTGTTCCGGCTGTCATGGCGGTTCCACACCCTGCGCATCGGCGAGGACGACGTCGAGGTGCGCTCGGGCGTGCTGTTCCGCACGCACCGGCGCGCTCCGCTGGACCGCGTGCAGGGGGTCAACCTGACGCGTCCGATGGTCGCCCGTCTCCTGGGGCTCGCGAAGCTCGAGGTGGTCGGCGCAGGCCTCGATGCCAACGTCAAGCTGGAGTACCTCTCGGGCAAGGATGCCGAGGCCATCCGCGGCGACATCCTCCGCCTTGCGTCGGGGCGGCGTCTCGCCGAAGTGCGAGCAGAACCCGGTGGACGCTCCTCCCTCGCTCGGCAGGCGGCCGAGGCCGTGGGATCTGGCCTGCAGGGGATCGTCGACGGGGAGGACCTCTCCGACGCCGAGCCGGAGAGCATCGTGCGCATTCCGTTCGGCCGGCTCGTGGCATCCCGTGTTCTGAGTGGATCGAGCCTCATCCTCATCGCCTTCGTCGTCGGGATCGTCGTGGCCGCGTCGGTGTCGACGCTGTGGCTGCTGTTCACGATCGTTCCGATGTTCCTTGCCTTCGGCGCGTACTACGTGCGGTCGATCGCCCAGGGGCTGCGGTACTCCATCGCCCCGACCGCCGACGGCGTCCGCGTGACGTTCGGTCTGTTCACGACGGTTTCGGAGGTCGTGCCGCCCGGCCGCGTGCACGCGATCGAGGTGCGACAGCCCCTGATGTGGCGCCCGTTCGGATGGTGGGCGATCTCGGTGAACCGCCTCTCGGGGCGGGCCTCGACCGACACGAGCAACGATCAGCTGGCGGCGGTGCTCCCGATCGGAACGCGCGCCGATGTCGAGCGCGTCCTGCGGATCCTCGCCCCCGGCCTGTCGGCCGACGAATGGACACTCGTGTTCCGTGACGGCATCCTGGGTCCGGTGGATGACGACCCGTACGTGACGACCCCGAGACGCGCTCGGTGGCTGCGCCCGCTGTCCTGGCGCCGCAACGGAGCGCTGCTGACCACCGACGCGTTGCTGATGCGTCACGGGTGGGTGTGGCGTTCGCTGAGCATCGTCCCCCTCGCTCGGCTGCAGTCGATCGGCTTGCACCAGGGGCCGCTCGCCCGCGCCACGGGGACAGCCACCCTCATCGCCCACGTGATCGCCGGCACCGTGCAGACGTCGGTCGGTGTTCTGGACCGCGACGACGCCCTGGGGCTGTTCGAGCGGACGGCTCGAGCCGGCGTCGATGCGGCGGCGATCGACCGCACCCACCGGTGGGCCGGATGAGCCCCGGTCGTGACGGACGCCTCGGCGTCGGGGTGATCGGGGCCGGACGCGTCGGGCCGGTCATCGCGGCGGCATTGGCGGGAGCGGGCCACGCCCTGACGGGGATCACGTCGGGCTCCGACGACGACCGCGTCGAGGCGATCCTGCCGGGACTCCCGGTGCTCACGGCCGACGAGGTCGTGCGACGCAGCGAGCTCGTGGTCGTGGCGGTGCCGCACGACCAGCTTCCGGGTCTGGTGTCTGGTCTCGCCGAGGTCGGCGCCTGGCAGCCCGGCCAGCTGGTCCTGCACACCGACGCCGCGTACGGGTCGCGGGTGCTGGATCCCGCCGCCCGTAGCGGTGCGATTCCGCTGGCCATCCATCCCGCCATGGTCTTCACGGGAGTGTCGTCGATCGATCTGCGCCAACTCGCCCAGTCGTATGCCGCCGTCACGGCCCCCGCTCCGGTGCTGCCGATCGCGCAAGCGCTCGCGGTCGAGCTCGGGTGCGAACCGGTCGTGGTCGCCGAGGACGATCGGGCGACGTACGCCGAGGCCATCGCGACGGCGACGGAGTTCTCGCGTTCGATCGTGCGCCAGTCGTCGGCGCTCTTGGATCGCATCGGGGTCGAGAATCCCGGCGCGTACCTGTCTGCGCTCGTCCGATCGAGCGTCGACCAGGCTCTGGTCGAGGGCGGGCGCCGCGACGACCTCGACGGCACCGCTACGATCGACGGATGATCCGCACCCTCGAGGATCTGCGCACCCGACTCGGACAGATCCGAGGCGCAGATCGATCGGACGCCGGCCCGAGCGTCGCCCTGGTATCGACCCTCGGTGCTCTGCACGACGGTCACGTCGACCTGATCCGCGAAGCCCGCGACCTCGCCGACGTGGTCGTGGTGTCGACCTTCGTCAATCCTCTGCGCTTCCGCACGGCCGACGACACGGCGGCTTATCCCCGCTCGCCGGAATCCGACGCGCGGGTTCTCGCCGACCTGGGCGTGGATGTCGTCTTCGCTCCCACGATCGAGGGGTTCCTCCCGGCGGGGACGGCCACGACGCGCGTCTCGGCGGGCGATATCGGTCTGCGCTACGAGGGTCGCGTGCGCCCGTTCTACTTCGACGGGGTCCTCACCGTCGAAGCGAAGCTCTTCCACCTCGTGCGCCCCGACGTCGCGGTGTACGGCGAGCGCGACCTGCAGCGCATCTTCCTCGTGCGTCGGATGGTGCGCGATCTCGACTTCTCGATCGACATCGCGACGGTGCCGACCGTGCGCACCGACGACGGCCTGCCCGTGTCGAGCCGTGTGGCGCTGCTCGATGCGGCCGATCGGCGCGCGGCCGCGGCTCTTCCGCGCGCCCTCGAGGCGGCGGCATCGAACTCCGATCTCGGGGTCGATGCGTGCATCGCGGCGGCTCAGTCGTCGCTGATGGGCGAGCAACGCATCACCCTGGAATACCTGAGCGTGGTCGATCCCGAGACGTTCCTGCCCGTGGACGACGGGCACCGCGGTCGCGCGTTCGCCCTCATCGCCGCCACCGTGGGCGGCCACCGATTCATCGACAACGCCGAGATCTCGCTGCGCTGACGGCGGTCGCCCCGGCCGCGACTCCGGGGCGGTCGGGGACGACGAATAGACTGGGGGAGACCCCGAGGAGCCTCCCTGATGACCGACGCGCCCGCGAACGACGCTGCCGAACCGACCGAAGACGAGGTCTTCGAACAGAAGGCGGTGCGCCTGGCCAAGCGCGAGCGCCTGCTCGCGGAACGTGTCGACGCCGCGGGCGGTCCGTATCCGGTCGTCGTCCCCGTCACCACGACGATCCCCGAGCTGCGCGCGCGTTTCGGCGATCTCGAAGCCGGCGCCGAGACGGGCGAGACGGCCGGGGTCGCCGGCCGCGTGGTGTTCAGCCGTAACACGGGCAAGCTCTGCTTCGCGTCTTTGCAGTCCGGCGACGGCAGCCGCATCCAGGCCATGATCTCGCTCGCGAGCGTGGGGGAGGAGTCGCTCCAGGCGTGGAAGGAGCTCGTCGATCTCGGCGACCACGTCTTCGTCTCGGGTGAGGTCATCTCGAGCCGCCGGGGCGAGCTGTCGATCATGGTCGCCGAGTGGACGATCGCCGCCAAGGCCGTGCTGCCCCTGCCGAACCTCCACACGGAGCTCAGCGAGGAGAGCCGCGTTCGCAGCCGCTTCCTCGACCTGATCGTGCGCGACCGCGCCCGCGAGACGGTCCTGGCCCGTGCCAAGGTGAACGCGAGCCTGCGTCGCACCTTCACCGAGCGCGACTTCGTCGAGGTCGAGACCCCCATGCTGCAGGTGCAGCACGGCGGTGCGAGCGCCCGTCCGTTCACGACGCACTCGAACGCCTTCGACACCGAGCTGTTCTTGCGCATCGCGCCCGAGCTCTACCTCAAGCGCGCCGTCGTCGGCGGCATCGACCGGGTCTACGAGATCAACCGCAACTTCCGCAACGAAGGTGCCGACACGACGCACAGCCCCGAGTTCGCGATGCTCGAGGCGTACCAGGCCTACACCGACTACAACGGCATCGCCGACCTGACCCAGACCCTGATCCAGGACGCCGCCGTCGCCGTGGCGGGGTCGACCACCGTCACGTGGGCAGACGGCACCGAGTACGACCTGGGCGGCGAGTGGGACCGCATCTCGATGTACGAATCGCTGTCGGCGGCGTCCGGTCGTGAGATCACCCCCGAGACCTCGCTCGACGAGCTGCGCGCACTCGGCGGCGAGGCCGGCGTCGACGCCCCGCCCCAGGACACCCACGGCAAGTGGGTCGAAGAGTTGTGGGAGCACTTCGTGAAGGGCGGCCTGACACGGCCGACCTTCGTCATGGACTTCCCCGTCGACACCAGCCCCCTCGTGCGCGAGCACCGCTCGATCGCGGGCGTCGTCGAGAAATGGGATCTCTACGTGCGCGGCTTCGAGCTCGCGACCGGGTACTCCGAGCTCGTCGACCCCGTGATCCAGCGTCACCGCTTCACCGAGCAGGCGAAGCTGGCCGCTCGGGGCGACGTCGAAGCGATGCCCATCGACGAGGAGTTCTTGCGTGCCCTCGAGCACGGTATGCCCCCCACCGGCGGCATGGGCATGGGAATCGACCGTCTGCTCATGGCGATCACCGGGTTGGGAATCCGGGAGACGATCCTGTTCCCGCTGGTGAAGTAGGGCGCTCGAAGACCCACTCCGGGAGGCGCCCGGCGTCGATGATGTCGAGCATGATCGCGCTCAGGCCGTGGTCCGCGTCGATCTCGAGAGCCGTCTCGGCGTAGGTGGCGGCGTGGGAGCCTCTTCCCCGCGCCCATGCGAGCCAGGCGCACGCCGACAGGGCACCCGGGCGACGCTCCCGGGGGAGGGCTGCGGCCACGAACCGGCAGAGCTCGAGGGCGCGGCGAAGACGATCGGGGTCGGGGTGAGCTCCCTCTCCCCACATCGGTCGAGCGAGGTCGTCGGGGAACGGCTTCCCGCGGTGGAACGCCGTTTGCGCGTGGAGAACGGCGTCACCCGTGGCGAGGTCGGCCGCCCACTGCATGAGCGCCACGTCGCGCAGCGAAGGGCGGGCGAGGCAGAAGGCGACGGCGGCGAGCTGTGCGGCGTCGAGGTCGGACGGCGCGCAGGCGAGAGCGTCCTCGAGAAGCACAGGTGGATCCGCGATGAACGCTGCGGCCGGGTCGGCTGTGGCGGCACGTTTCAACAGGGGGAGCGCTCGCCGCTCGTGCGCGCCGCCGAGTACGCGCTCGATCTTCCGCAGCACGGCGAGCATGCTGCGGGAGACGGCGGGATCGACCTGCGGGAGACCCGCCGCGGCGAACTGGTCGTCGTCGCACGGAAACTCGGGTTCGCCCAGCGGCGGCGCGGTGAGCTCGCTCAGCGGGTGTGGCACCGCTGACGAGGGCGACAGGTAGCTCTTCCAGCCGTCCGCGCCGACGACGAGGGCGTCGATGACACGGAGCCCGCAGATGTCGGCCCGGGCGATGGCTGCATCGACGAGCGCGCGGTGCGGCAGGTCCGCGAGGTCGGCGAGCGCGCCGTCGGCGTAGACGACGATCGCCACGGCATCGGTTCGCGCGACCTTGCACGCCATGCCGATGACCGTCGAGGCGATGCTCTCATCCGAGACGGACCGGTCGGTCGGGGGGAGATCGACGCGCATCGCCCCGAGCGAGCGGGACTCGGCGAACGGCACGAGGACGAGGCTCTGGCGCGGGGTGCATTCGAGCAGGCGTGGGACGAGGGCGAGGAACGAGGCGGACGAAGTGACGGGGACGACGGCGGGTGTCATGCCTCGAGGGTGGCCAAAACGGTCACCCTCCCGCCGTGCGGAATAGCTCGATCGTGGATGAATCCGCGCATCAGCGGCCTGGGGAGGAGTCCCTTGAGACCGCGCGCTCAGGCAGCGCGGGTATCCTCGAAGCCATGGACGAGACCTGGACTGCGATGCTGTGGGCGATCCTGCCGACCCTCGTGGTGTCGGTGGTCTTCTTCTTCATCCTCCGCAACGTCATCCGGATGGATCGCACCGAGCGCAAGGCCTACGCGCGCATCGAAGCGGAGGAGCGTGCCAAGCGCGGTCTTCCCCCCGTCGCGCGCACGGGCGAGGGGCCCGCGGCCTGACAACCCGGCGGCCCCTGTCGGAGGCCGTCGCTACGCTGGGTCCACAACCCGTGCAGGAGGACCCGTGCTCAACGCCACGTTCGACGCGAGCTGGCTCGTCATCACGCTCTTCGTCGTCGACCTGGTGGTGCGCATCGCCGCGATCATCATCGTTCCGCGCAACCGGCGGCCCACCGCCGCGATGGCCTGGCTGCTCGCGATCTACTTCATCCCCTTCGTGGGGGTCTTCCTCTTCCTGCTCATCGGCAACCCGCGGCTGCCGCGAAAGCGCCGTCGCAAGCAGGCGGCGATCAATGAGTACATCCACGACACGAGCGCTTCGCTCGAGTTCGGCACCCTCCGCCCCAACGCCCCCCAGTGGTTCCGCGCGCTCGTTCAGCTCAACCGCAATCTGGGGGCCATGCCGATCGCAGGAGACAACGCCGCCACCCTGATCGCCGACTACCAGCAGAGCCTGGATGCCATGGCCGAGGCCATCCGGCAGGCGCAGCGTTACGTGCACGTCGAGTTCTACATCCTGCAGACCGACGACTCGACCGACAACTTCTTCCGCGCCCTCGAGGAAGCCGCGCAGCGCGGCGTCGTTGTGCGCGTCCTGCTGGATCATTGGGCGAACCGCGGCAAGCCGTTCTACCGGCAGACGCTTCGACGCCTCGATGCGATGGGCGCTCACTGGCACCTCATGCTGCCCGTCCAACCGCTGCGCGGCCGATATCAGCGTCCCGACCTGCGTAATCACCGCAAACTCCTCGTGATCGACGGCGATGTCGCCTACATGGGTTCGCAGAACGTCACCGACTCGTCGTACAACCTGCGAAAGAACATCCGTCGCGGTCTGCACTGGGTGGACCTGATGGTCCGCGTCGAGGGCCCCGTCGTCGCGAGCATCAACGCGGTGTTCCTCTCCGACTGGTACAGCGAGACCGACGAGACCCTCCGCGACGAGATCGATCTGTTCAGCGTGACGTCGGGCCCGGGCGATCTCGACTGTCAGGTCGTGCCCTCGGGCCCCGGATTCGATTTCCAGAACAACCTCAAGCTGTTCCTCGGCCTGCTGTTCGCCGCGAAAGAACGCATCATCATCGTCAGCCCCTATTTCGTCCCCGACGAAGCGCTGCTGCTCGCGATCACGACCGCGTGCCAGCGCGGCGTGCACGTCGAGCTCTTCGTCTCGGAAGAGGGCGATCAGGCGATGGTCTACCACGCGCAGCGCAGCTACTACGAGGCTCTGCTGCACGCGGGCGTCACGATCTGGATGTACCGCAAGCCCTACATCCTGCACAGCAAGAGCGTCACGATCGACGACGAGGTCGCCGTCATCGGTTCCAGCAACATGGACATGCGATCGTTCGGTCTGAATCTCGAGGTGTCGCTGCTCGTGCGCGGCGAGGAGTTCGTCCGCGACATGCGCGACGTCGAGGACGCCTACCGCACCCTCAGTCGGCAGCTGACGATCGAGGAGTGGCGCCGCCAGCCGTTGCGCTCGACGATCCTCGACAACCTGGCCCGCCTCACCTCGGCCCTGCAGTGACGCGCCGCGGCGTTCGCCGCCGGCATCCAGGATTCTCCGACATCATGGGGCAGAACTCGCCCCCGGAGGTTCTCATGTCACGTCCCCGCTTGACCCTGATCGCAATGATCGGCGCCGGTTTCGTCGTCGCCGGTGCTCTCGCCGGATGCGCCACGGGCGCGTCATCTCCCTCGATGTCGGGGGGAGTGTCCCCCAGCCCGGATGCCACGAGCGCGACGCCGTCCGCCGAGATCGGGGCCGCGTGGGTCGACGGCGGCCGGTCGATCGCCGTGGTCACGAACGGAAGCTCCTCGTGCCCGCCGGTCGTCAGCGGCCAGCCGAGCGTCGCCGGAGCCGCGATCACGGTGCAGCTCGCCGAGTCTCCTCAGCAGGAGTGCACGCGCGACATGGCTCCGCGGGCCACGCTGGTCGCGCTGCCCGCGGGTGTCGACCCCGCCAAGGACCTCACCGTCACCGTGACGGGTGCGGCGCAGGGCGAGGCGAACCTCGCAGGGCTTGCGACCATGCCCGCGGCCCCGAGCGAATTCGCTCCCTCCGCGGGCTGGGTGAATGACTCGCTGGTCGCGATCGTCACCTACGGCAGCTCCACGTGCGTCCCCTCCGTCGAGACGATCACCGCCGCCGGCGGCGATGTCGCCGTGCAGTTCGCGACGCCGCCGGCAGATCAGATCTGCACCATGGACATCGCACCGCGCGTGACACTCGCCGACATCGGCCGCGAGGCCGGCTCGGGCGCGGTGTCGCTCGTGCTCTCCGGCGGTGGCGTCGATGCGAGCGCGCCCATCCCCGTACTCGGCACGCGCTGACCGCGGCGGGGGCGTCAGCGCTCCACGACGAGGAGGTCGCCGACCTCGCACTCCAGCACGCGGCAGATCGCGGACAGCGTCGAGTAACGGATCGCGCGGGCACGGTCGTTCTTCAGCACCGACAGGTTGACCACCGACACCCCGACGAGCTCGCTGAGTCGCGTCAACGTCATGCCCCGCGCCTCGAGGAGTTCATCGAGGCGACAGTGGATGCCGGTGGGCCCGTCGTCCGTGGCGGCCGGGGTCATACGAGGCCTTCGGTGTCGCGCTGGAGGCGGTCGCCGACCGCGAAGACGGTGCCGGCGAGGGCGACGACGAAAGCGACGGCGAAGATGGCGAAGACGTCGACCGTTCCCACGACGGCCCGGTCGTACGTGCCGTCGGACACTCGTGCGAGGGCGCCGTTGACGGCCATGTTGTGGAAGAACGGCACGAGATACATCCCCGCGAGGGCGACGAGGCCCGCGGTGGTCACGAGCACGGTGTGTGCGCGCGAGAAGATGCGGCCGCGCAGGATGCCGAAGCACAGCACGAGCAGCAGGGCGACCACCGTCACCATCGCGACGGCGAACAGGACGTGGCTGATGACGAGCGCGGCGAGAGATGCGGGCTGCAGCGACGCCACCGTCACCGAGGCGGAGTCCAGCTGAACGGCCACCGGCGATCCGCCGGGACCGAGCGGGGCCTGTGCCTCGGTCGCGACGAACGGCGCGAGCAGTGTGATGTCGCGATTCGGCAGGACGCTCGCGAGGTCGATGATCGTCTGCACGACGGCGGACACGGCGATGGCGACACCGCCGATGAGGAAGAGGGCGAAGCCGATGGTGTCGCCGCGCGAGAGGATGCGCGGCTGTGTACGCGTGGGTGTCACGGAGACTCCTTATCGATGATCGTTATTATCGATGTTCGATAAGGTATCGACTGTCGATGGGTTTTGCAACCCCGACCGGCGAGGCGGTATGCCCACGGCGAACACGGGGCTCTGGCATCCGGCCGCTGGTTACTCTCGATGTACGGCGCGCGGAGGCGTGCCTGTCAGCCCATTTTTGGAGGGACTGAGGATGTTCGAAAGATTCACCGATCGTGCTCGTCGTGTGGTCGTGCTCGCCCAAGAAGAGGCGAAGATGTTGAACCACAACTACATCGGCACGGAGCACATCCTTCTGGGCCTCATCCACGAGGGTGAGGGTGTGGCTGCCAAGGCGCTGGAGTCGCTGGGCATCTCGCTCGATGCCGTCCGCGAGCAGGTGCAGGACATCATCGGCCAGGGTCAGCAGCAGCCGACCGGCCACATCCCCTTCACGCCCCGTGCGAAGAAGGTCCTCGAGCTGTCGTTGCGCGAAGCGCTCCAGCTCGGCCACAACTACATCGGAACCGAGCACATCCTGCTCGGTCTCATCCGCGAGGGTGAGGGCGTCGCCGCCCAGGTCCTCGTCAAGCTCGGTGCCGACCTGAACAAGGTGCGCCAGCAGGTCATCCAGTTGCTCTCGGGCTACCAGGGCAAGGAGCCCGCGGGCGTCGCCTCGGGTGCCGGCGAGCAGACCCAGGGCGCGGCCCAGGGCGGGTCGGCCGTGCTCGACCAGTTCGGACGCAACCTCACGCAGGCTGCGCGCGACAACAAGCTCGACCCCGTCATCGGGCGCGAGAAAGAGATCGAGCGCGTGATGCAGATCCTGTCGCGCCGGTCGAAGAACAACCCCGTCCTCATCGGAGAGCCCGGCGTCGGCAAGACCGCCGTCGTCGAGGGACTCGCGCAGGCCATCGTCAAGGGCGATGTCCCCGAGACGCTGAAGGACAAGCAGGTCTACTCGCTCGACCTCGGCTCCCTCATCGCCGGGTCGCGCTACCGCGGCGACTTCGAAGAGCGCCTGAAGAAGGTCACGAAAGAGATCCGCACGCGCGGCGACATCATCGTCTTCATCGACGAGATCCACACCCTCGTGGGCGCGGGCGCCGCAGAGGGCGCGATCGACGCGGCATCCATCCTCAAGCCGCTCCTCGCGCGCGGTGAGCTCCAGACCATCGGTGCCACCACGCTCGACGAGTACCGCAAGCACTTCGAGAAGGACGCCGCTCTCGAGCGCCGCTTCCAGCCGATCCAGGTCGCCGAGCCGAGCCTGCCCCACGCGATCAACATCCTGAAGGGGCTGCGCGACCGCTACGAGGCGCACCACAAGGTGCAGATCACCGACGGCGCCATCGTCGCCGCGGCGAACTTGGCCGACCGCTACATCAGCGACCGGTTCCTCCCCGACAAGGCCATCGACCTGATCGATGAGGCCGGCGCCCGTCTGCGTCTGTCGATCCTGTCGAGCCCGCCGGAGCTGCGCGAGTTCGACGAGAAGATCGCCAAGGTCCGCGAGCAGAAGGAGCAGGCCTCCGAGGACCAGGACTTCGAGAAGGCCGCCGCGCTGCGCGACGAGGAGAAGTCGCTCCTCGCGGAGCGCCTGCGTCTCGAGAAGCAGTGGCGCTCGGGCGACGTCGCCTCCCACGCGGTGGTCGACGAGGGCCTGATCGCCGAGGTCCTCGCGCAGGCGACCGGCATCCCGGTGTTCAAGCTCACCGAAGAAGAGTCCAGCCGCCTCATGTTCATGGAGAAGGCGCTGCACCAGCGCGTCATCGGCCAGGAAGAGGCGATCGCGGCCCTGTCGCGTACGATCCGTCGTCAGCGTGCGGGTCTCAAGGACCCGAAGCGCCCCTCGGGCTCGTTCATCTTCGCCGGCCCCACCGGTGTCGGAAAGACCGAGCTCGCCAAGGCACTCGCCGAGTTCCTGTTCGACGACGAGGGCGCGTTGATCTCCCTCGACATGTCGGAGTTCGGCGAGAAGCACACGGTCTCGCGTCTGTTCGGTGCCCCTCCCGGGTTCGTCGGCTTCGAAGAGGGCGGCCAGCTCACCGAGAAGGTGCGTCGCAAGCCCTTCTCGGTCGTGCTCTTCGACGAGATCGAGAAGGCCCACCCGGACATCTTCAACTCGCTCCTGCAGATCCTCGAAGAGGGTCGTCTGACCGATGGTCAGGGTCGCGTCATCGACTTCAAGAACACCGTGATCATCATGACGACGAACCTCGGTTCGTCGGCGATCGCCGGTGGCCCGGTCGGCTTCCAGGTCGAGGGCAGCGCGCAGACCTCGTACGAGCGGATGAAGGGCAAGGTCGACGAGGAGCTCAAGCGTCACTTCAAGCCCGAGTTCCTCAACCGTGTCGACGATGTCATCGTCTTCCCGCAGCTGAACAAGGACGAGCTGCGCCAGATCGTCGGCTTGTTCGTGAAGCGCCTGGCCGACCGCCTGCTCGATCGCGACATGACCGTCGAGCTGTCGGACGAGGCGAAGGACAAGCTCATCGAGATCGGGTTCGACCCGACCCTCGGAGCTCGCCCCCTGCGCCGCGCCATGCAGCGCGAGGTCGAGGACCGGCTCAGTGAGAAGATCCTGCACGGCGAGCTCGAGTCGGGCGACCACGTGAAGGTCGGCGTCGAGAACGGTCAGTTCTCGTTCGAGACCAGCCCGCGCGGCGAGAAGGTCGCGATCGGCGTCGGAACGGCGGGAGAGATCGCCGCCACCCCCGACACCCTCGCGGGCAGCTGATCGCGTAGAACAAGAAGGGGCCCGGATGCCATGGCATCCGGGCCCCTTGTCGTTGTGTGCCGCGGCTGGTCAGAACAGCTGGCGCGCGTTCGTCGCGGCGAGGTCGATCAGCTCGTCGCCGCGACCGGAGAGGACCGTTCGGATCGCGTACAGCGTGAAGCCCTTGGCCTGTTCGAGAGTCACGGACGGGGGCATCGACAGTTCCTGGCGAGCCGTCCTCACCGACACGAGCGCCGGGCCGGGGTGCGCGAGGGCCGCGGCGAGCGAGGTCTCGAGGTCGGCGGACTCGTCGACGCGGAACGACGTGATGCCGATGGCTTCGGCGACGGCCGCGAAGTCGGGGTTACGCAGGTCGGTGCCGTAGTTGACGAACCCGGCCGCCTTCATCTCCAGCTCGACGAAATTGAGCGAGGAGTTGTCGAAGACGACGATCTTCACGGGAAGGTCGTTCTGGACGATCGTGATCAGCTCGCCGAGCAGCATCGCCAGCCCGCCGTCGCCCGCGAGAGCGACGATCTGGCGGTCGGGGAAGGCGGCTTGCGCGCCGATCGCGTGGGAGACGGCGTTCGCCATCGTGCCGTGCGCGAACGATCCGATCAGACGGCGCTCCTTCGTCATCGTGAGATAGCGCGCCGCCCACACCACGGGAGATCCCACATCGGGGATGAAGACCGCGTCATCGGCGGCGAGACGGTCGAGCGTGCGCGCGACGAACTGCGGGTGCAGCGGCTTGCCGGAGGCTGCGGGGACCGCGAGGTCGTCGAGCTTCGCGCGCGTGGTCCGGTAGTGGGAACGGGCGTCGTCGGCGTGCCGCGTCGATCGCCCCTCGGCCAGCAGCGGGAGGAGCGCGCGGGCGGTGTCGCGCACCGTGCCGACGAGTCCGATGTCGACGGGATGCCGGCGTCCGAGCTGTTCTCCTCGGACGTCGACCTGGATGTGCGTCGCGCGACTCGGGTAGAACTGCTGGTACGGGAAGTCCGTGCCCAGCATCAGGACGACATCGGCATCTTCCATCGCCCGGTACCCCGACGAGAAGCCGAGAAGCCCGGTCATCCCCACGTCGAACGGGTTGTCCCACTCGATGTGCTCCTTGCCGCGCAGCGCGTGCACGATCGGTGCCTGCAGGCGGCGTGCCAGGTCGACGACCTCGTCGTGGGCGTCGGCGACACCGGCTCCGGCGAGAATCGTCACCTTCTCGGCGGCGTTCAAGACATCGGCGGTGCGGCGCAGTTCGTCGTCGGAGGGAAGGATGCGCGGAGTCGCGCGCGACACGGTCGCCACGCGGTCGTTCTTCGCTTTGGCGAGCAGCACGTCGCCCGGGATGACGAGCACGGCGACACCGCGCTTCTCGATCGCCTCTCGCATGGCGATCTCGAGCAGTCTCGGCATCTGCACCGGGTCGGCGACGTATTCGACGTAGACCGAGCACTCGCGGAAGAGCTCCTGCGGGTGCGTCTCTTGGAAGTAGGTCGATCCGATCTCCGCGGTGGGGATGTGCGCGGCGATCGCGAGAACCGGCACGCGCGAGCGGTTCGCGTCGTAGAGACCGTTGATGAGGTGCAGGTTGCCCGGCCCGCAGCTTCCCGCGCAGACGGTGAGCTCCCCCGTCAGCTCCGCCTCGGCCGAGGCGGCGAAGGCCGCTGCCTCTTCGTGCCGCACGTGCATCCAGCGGATTCCGCCATCTCGACGGATCGCGTCGGTGAAGCCGTTCAGGGAATCGCCGGGCAGGCCGTAGATGCGCTGCACGCCGTGATGGCGGAGGGCGGAGACGATGTTTTCGGCAACGGTAGGCACGAGGCAGTCCTTTCATCGAAGAAGGGGACGAATCGCGCGACCGCTCGTGACGATCGCGCGTCACCATCGCCAACGCTACTCCCGTCTTCGAGGCTTTCCCCTGCCTCGCCTCTGAGCGGGCTATGCGTCGAACACACAGCTTCGCACTCGGCGTGGACGCCGCTTCTCCGCGGACCTCCGACCCGACCGGCGTACCCTGGGACCATGACCTCATCCGCGCCGTTCGTCGTCCGCCCCGCCGGAACCGCCGACGTCCGACGCATCCACGAGCTCCTCGAGCCGTTCGTGCAGAAGCGCATCCTGCTGGGCAAAGACCTGGTCGTGCTCTACGGCTCCGTGCAGCAGTTCGTCGTCGCAGAGGCGGACGGCGTGGTCATCGGGTGCGGCGCTCTGCACGTGATGTGGGAGGACCTCGCCGAGATCCGCACGCTCATCGTCCACGACGATTGGCTGCACCATGGCGTGGGTCGCGCCATCGTCGAGACTCTCGAGGACCGCGCGCGCGAGCTCGGCGTCTCGCGACTGTTCTGCCTCACATTCGAGGTCGACTTCTTCACCCGTCGCGGTTTCGCCGAGATCGGCGAGCAGGTCGTGGACCCCGACGTGTACTCGCAGCTGGTGCGCAGCCCCGACGAGGGCGTTGCGGAGTTCCTCGACCTCGCGCACGTGAAGCCGAACACCCTGGGCAACACCCGGATGCTGAAGCAGCTGTGAGCCTGCGCTCCTGAGCGTGCCGTGGCGTGAGCGCACAGCCGCGCCGCCTACCCTGGAACCATGACCGATGCCCCCCGTAGGCGGAGGCAGTCCCCGGCGGTCTACCGTCGTCGTCGTCTCGCCGCAGGGCTCCTCGCCCTGCTGGTGATCGGCCTCGTCGTGTGGCTCGTCGCGGCTCCCCCGTGGCGTGCCGCCCCCACCGCCGAGGCGACTCCTGCTCCCGCTGCGAGCGCTCCCGTTGCCACGGCGACGACGACCGCGCCGGTGGCGTCCGGCGCCCCCTCGGCGTCTCCCTCCGTCTCGCCCACTCCGACCGCGCCCGCGGGGCCCGTCGAGTGCACGGCATCCGACATCACCGTCGCGGCACTGTCGGACAAGAGCGAGTACGCCCAGGGTGAGAACCCTCAGCTGTCGATCAAGCTCACGAACACGAGCGCGAACCCCTGCACCATGAACGTCGGGACGAGCGCGCAGTCGTTCACCGTGACCAGCGGGTCGGACGTGTGGTGGCGGTCGACGGACTGCCAGGCCGAGCCGAGCGACATGGAGGTGACGCTGGCCGCGGGCCAGGTCGTCACCAGCTCCGCACCGCTGACCTGGGACCGTACGCGCTCCTCGGTGAACTCGTGCGGCGGAGAGCGGCCCTACGCGCCCGGCGGGGGAGCGACCTACCACCTGAGCGTGTCCATCGGCGGCATCCCGTCGTCGGGCACGGCGTCGTTCATTCTGCGCTGAACCGGACGAGGGGCGGATGCCGGTCGGCATCCGCCCCTCGTGCGTTCGCGGCTCAGGCGCCGGGCTTCTTGCCGAACACCTCGTTCTGCATGGCGTCGTAGCCCTCCGCCTGCGGGTCGCCGTGCAGGCCGCCGGACAGGGCGTACTCCTCCTCGGGGGAGAGGACGAGGCGGTGGCGACCGTAGACCGCGAAGGCGACGAAGATCACGGCGTAGACCACGATGATCGCCACGATCGCGAGCAGATACGCGGAGTTCAACAGCAGGCCGAAGAAGACGACCGCGGCGATGATCGCCGCCGAGTAGGCGCCGAACAGACCCCAGGGGCTTCTGTAGGGCCGCACCGCGTTCGGGAACTTCCGTCGAAGGATGATGAACGACACCATCTGCAGGAAGTACGCCAGCACCGCGCCCCACACGGCGATGTTCAGCACGATCGCGCCCGCCGGGCTGGTGTCGCCGCCGGCCGCCTGAACGACGACGAGTGCGACGAAGCCGAGAACGGCGCCGAACACCAGCGCGACCCAGGGTGTCTTGCGTGCGCCCGTGAGCGACAACCAGCGCGGGTAGTACCCGGCGCGCGAGAGCGAGTACATGTTGCGCCCGTAGGCGAACATGATGCCCATCAGGGATGCCAGGAGCCCGACGAGAGCGAGCAGCGAGAGAAGGGCCGCGGCCTGGTCTCCGACCATCGCGCGGAAACCGTCGAGCAGGGGTTCGAGCGAGCTGCCGGTGGCGTCGGCGCCGAGCACGCCGGTGTTCAGGAACAGCACGATGAGGCCGGTGACGATGAGCGTGCCGCGGGCCCAGAGGCCGGCGCGGGGGATGTCGCGAGCGGGATCGTGCGATTCCTCGGCGGCGAGGGGGAGCTCCTCGATGCCCAGGAAGAACCACATCGCGAAGGGGAGTGCCAACAGGATCGACCCGACGCCGAAGGGCAGGAACTCGGTGTTGCCGTCGGTGGGGGCGATGTTCCAGAGCGAGCTCCAGTCGAACGCGCCCGTCAGAAGCGACATGGCGCCGAAGACCACGATGATGCCGATCGAGATGATCGACACGACGATCGCGAAACCGAAGGAGATGTTCGCGCCGGCGGCGTTGAGGGCGATGAACAGCGCGTAGAGGATGATCCACCAGACGAACGAGGGAAGGCTCACCCCCGTCAGCAGCTCGAGCGCCGAATCGGCGTACTGCCCCGAGAAGTAGACGACGACGGCGGTCGTGGCGACGTACTCGATGGTCTCGGCGAGGCCCGTCGCGAGGCCGCCCCACGGCCCCATCGCGGACCGGGCGAACGAGTAGGCGCCGCCCGTGTGCGGCATGGCGGCGGCCATCTCTCCGATCGAGAACGTCAAGCCGTAGTACATGACCACGAGGATGACGAAAGCGATGAGCATGCCGCCGAAACCGGCGAATCCGATACCGAAGTTCCAGCCCGAGAAGTCGCCCGAGATGACGGCGGCGACGGCGAGACCCCACAGGCCCCAGACGCCGGCCGAGCGTTTCAGCGTGCGTTTTTCGAAGTACGAGGCATCGGTGGCCGTATAGGTGGCTCCGGCGACCTTTTTGCGGGAGTTGCTCGACGTGGACATGGGGCCTCCAGATGGATGCGGACAGGCTTCGGGGTCGCCTTGCCCGAAATCATGGCCTTCTATTGGTCGACCTGTCTACCTTTGACGTGTAAGTTCCTCGTTACGTCCTTCGCACGAGGAGACGTCGACACCGCGAGAGGGAGACCATGGCGGGCAATCTCAGCAGCGAAGAATTGGATGCCGCGATCCAGGCGGGCGAGATCGACACCGTCGTCGTGGCCTTCCCCGACGCGCAGGGACGGCTCGTCGGAAAGCGCGTCGCCGCGCGCTTCTGGCGCGACGAAGTGCGGGGTCACGGCGCGGAGGCATGCAACTACCTGCTCTCGGTCGACGTCGACCTGAACACCGTCGACGGGTACGCGATGTCGAGCTGGGAGAAGGGCTACGGCGACATGCTGCTCGTCCCCGACCTCGAGACCCTCCGGACGATCCCTTGGCAGCCCGGAACCGCGCTCGTCTTCGCCGACCTCGCGTGGGCAGATCGCGCGCATGTGGCGCAGTCGCCCCGTGGCATCCTGAACGCCCAGCGTGCTCGTCTCGCCGAGCGTGGACTCACCGCCTACGCCGGGACGGAGCTGGAGTTCATCGTCTTCGACGACTCGTTCCGCGACGCCTGGGCGAAGGGCTACACGGGACTGACCCCCTCCACCGACTACAACGTCGACTACAACCTGCTCGCCACGACGCGGCTCGAGCCCCTGCTGCGCGACATCCGCCTCGGCATGGACGGCGCGGGCATGTACTGCGAGGGCGTGAAGGGCGAGTGCAACTTCGGCCAGCAGGAGATCGCGTTCCGCTACGCCGAGGCGCTCGAGACCGCCGACAACCACACCCTGTACAAGAACGGCGCGAAAGAGATCGCCGACCGACACGGCAAGTCGCTGACCTTCATGGCCAAGTTCAACGAGCGCGAGGGCAACAGCTGCCACATCCACCTCTCCGTTCGCGGCGATGACGGTGCGGCGGTGATGGCCGGCGACGGGGAGCACGGGTTCAGCCCCCTGATGGGGCACTGGATCGCCGGCATCCTGAGCACTCTCCGCGAGTTCACGCTGCTGTACGCCCCCACGATCAATTCCTACAAGCGCTACGCCAAGGGTTCCTTCGCTCCGACCGGGGTGGCGTGGGGCGTCGACAACCGCACCTGCGCGCTGCGCGTGGTGGGCCACGGGTCGTCGCTGCGCGTCGAGAACCGCGTGCCCGGGGGAGACGTGAACCCGTACCTGGCGATCTCGGCGATCATCGCGGGAGGCCTGCACGGCATCGAGAACGAGCTCGAACTGCCCGCCCCGCTCACCGGCAACGCCTACGCCGCCGGCGTCGACACCCTGCCGACGACGCTCCGCGAGGCGGCCCATCTCTTCTCGGAGTCCACGATCGCCCGCGCGGCCTTCGGCGACGAGGTCGTCGAGCACTATCTGAACCAGGCGCGTATCGAGGTCGAGGCCTACGACGCCGCCGTGACGGACTGGGAGCGGGTGCGTGGTTTCGAGCGTCTCTGATCCGACCCGTACGCCCGTGGTCGGACTCACGACCTACCTCGAGCGCGCGAAACAGGGCGTGTGGGACGTCCGTGCGTCCTTCCTCCCGCAGCAGTATTTCGATGCCGTGACGGGCTCGGGCGCCACCGCCGTGCTGTTGCCGCCCCAACCGCGACCCGAGCAGGCCGCGGCGACGGTGCTCGACGGGCTCGACGGGCTGATCCTCACGGGCGGCCTCGACGTGCAGCCCGAGCTGTACGGGGCGGAGCGTCACCCGCTCACCGACCCCCCTCGTGCCGACCGGGACGCGTGGGAGATCGCGCTGCTCGCGGGGGCACGAGAGCGCGGCATCCCCGTCTTCGGGATCTGCCGCGGTCTGCAGCTCATCAATGTCGCGATGGGCGGCACCCTGCACCAGCATCTGCCCGAAGCGCTCGGCACCGAGAGGTACCGGATCGGCGGGGGCGTGTTCGCCGAGAACACCGTGGAGGTGGATGCCGAGACCCGGCTCGCCGGTCTCGTCGGCGCCGGCCCCCTCACCGTCCACAGCTACCACCACCAGGGCGTGGACCGGGTCGCCGAGGGCCTGCGGGTCACCGCACGCACCGACGACGGTCTCGTCCAGGCCGTCGAGACCGTCGGCGACGACTACCTCGTCGCCGTGCAGTGGCATCCCGAGGAGAACGCCGAGGATCGGCGACTGTTCCTCGGACTCGTCGCCGCGGCGGCGGCCCATCGTGCGTCCCGAGTCGAGGCCGAACCGGCCGTGCCCGCATCGTCCGCCTCCGTCACCACCTCCTCCGCGCACCAGGGAGTCCCCGCATGAGCACCTTCACCGTCATCGACCCCTCGACCGGGTCGCCCATCACCACGCTCGAACGCGCAGAGATCGACGAGGTGGATGCCGCGGTCGCGGCCGCCGTGCGAGCCCAGGGCGCGTGGGCAGCCCTCGCTCCCGTCGCCCGTGCCGACGCGCTGAGGGCCTTCGCACGGGTCATCGAGGCGCACGTCGAGGAGCTCGCGGCGCTCGAGGTGAAGAACTCGGGCCACCCGATCGGCTCGGCCCGCTGGGAGGCGCAGCACGTCGCGCAGGTGCTCAACTACTACGCCGGGGCGCCGGAACGCCTGATCGGCTCGCAGATCCCGGTCGCCGGCGGACTCGATGTGACCTACCACGAGCCCTACGGCGTGGTCGGGATCATCGTGCCGTGGAACTTCCCCATGACGATCGCGGCGTGGGGCTTCGCCCCGGCGCTCGCCGCGGGCAACGCCGTCGTGCTCAAGCCCGCCGAGCTGACTCCGCTCACCGCGATCCGCCTGGGCGAACTCGCTCTCGAAGCCGGGCTGCCGGAGGGGCTGTTCCAGGTGATCGTCGGCTCGGGCTCGGTCGTGGGCCAGCGCTTCGTCTCGCACCCCGACGTGCACAAGGTCGTTTTCACCGGCTCGACCGAGGTCGGCACCGAGGTCGCCGCGGGCTGCGCGCGGATGCTCAAGCCCGTGAC
>JAKOMY010000110.1 GCA_022702225.1 Microbacteriaceae bacterium
TCGATCACCCAGCGGCTCGGTGAGCTCGACGTGCTGCGCGACTATCTCGACGCGCTCGGTGAGGGGATCGCGGTCCTTCGCGAGGCCGGGGCCGAGGCTGCGGTGAAGGAGCGCGGAGCCCTCATCCGCACGCTCGACCTTCCTCCGCTGCACCGCATCGCCGAGACGCACCCCGACCCGGTCTACGGCATCGTGCTCGAGGCGTTCCTCGAGACGCTGCCCGGCTGACACTCCCTCGGCCACAGCGCCAACCGGATTCGCGCCGGCCGGGTTCGCTCCGCCCCGAGTTCGCGAGACTGCAAGACGCTGACATTTCCGCTGCAGGCTGACACCGGATTGTCAGCGGTATGCAGTCTCACGAACCCGATACCGGAACCGGAACCGGACAGAACCGTCGCAGCTCAGGCAGGCGCCTCGTCGGCGCGACGGACGGGGAGCGCGGCGTGCGCGAGACCCGCGGCGTCGTGCTGCTCTTCGGCGAGGACGAACGAGGCGGCAAGCTGCTCGGCCGCGAGGCTCGAGTACAGGCCCCCCGCAGCCAGCAGCTCGGAATGCGTCCCCGATTCGACGATGCGACCGGCATCTACGACGTGGATCCGGTCGGCGCTGATGACCGTCGAGAGTCGGTGTGCGATCGACAGCGTCGTGCGCCCGCGCGAGGCGGTCTCGAGCGCTTCTTGCACGATGCGCTCCGACACGGTGTCGAGGGCGCTCGTCGCCTCGTCGAGCAACAACACCGGCGGGTCTTTCAGCAGCACGCGCGCGATGGCGATGCGTTGCTTCTCGCCGCCCGAGAGCCGGTACCCGCGCTCGCCGACGATCGTGTCGTACCCCGCCTCGAACGAGGCGATCACGTGGTGGATGTTGGCCGCGCGGCAGGCGGCTTCGATCTCGTCATCGGTGGCGTCGGGCCGGGCGTAACGCAGATTCTCGCGCACGCTCGCGTGGAAGAGGTACGTCTCTTGCGAGACGATGCCGATCTCGTCGATGATCGATGCCCGCTCGAGGGTGCGCACGTCTGCTCCGGAGAACATCACCGCTCCGCCGGTCGCCTCGTACATACGAGGGGTGAGATAGAGGATCGTCGTCTTTCCCGCTCCCGAGGGGCCGACGAAGGCGACGTGCTGCCCCGGCTCGACGGTGAACGAGACTCCGTCGAGCGTGGGCCGCGCCTGCACGGATGCATCGGGGTAGCGGAACTCGACGTCACGGAACTCGATGCGCCCCACGGGGCCGGGGGCCGCCGAGACGGGCAGGGCATCGGGCACGTCGACGATCGCCGGACGCAGGTCGAGGTACTCGAAGATGCGGGCGAACAGCGCCGAAGAGGTCTGCACGTCGAGCGCGACGCGCATGAGCCCCATCAGGGGCATGAGCAACCGCGCCTGCACCGTGGTGAAGGCGACGATCGTTCCGGCTGTGATCGCTCCCGCTCCCCCGCCGATCAGGTACCCGGCCACGAGGTAGATGACCGCCGGAACACTCGACATGATCACCTGGACGACGGCGAAGAAGCCCTGACCGCTCATGGCCCGGCGCACCTGCAGGCGCACCTGGTTGTCGTTCTCGGCGTCGAAGCGCGCGGACTCGGTGCGCTGACGGTTGAAGGACTTCGACAGCAGGATGCCGGACACGCTCAGCGTCTCTTGCGTGATCGCCGACAGCTCGGACAGCGACTCCTGCGTCTCTCCCGCGATGCGCGCCCGCACCTGACCGACGCGGCGCTGGACGAAGAGCAGGAACGGCATGAGCGCGACGGCGATGAGGGTGAGACGCCAGTCGATGAGGATCATCGCCACGAGTGACGCGATGACCGTGACGGCGTTGCCGAGGATGCTGGTGACGGTGTTGGTCAGCACCCCCGAGACGCCGCCCACGTCGTTCTGAAGTCGTGACTGGATGACGCCCGTCTTCGTGCGCGTGAAGAAGCCGAGCTCCATGTTCTGGAGGTGGTCGAACAGACGCGTGCGCAGGTCGCCCGTGACCCGGTTTCCCACGGTCGCGGTCAGCCAGGTCTGACCGACGTTGAGTGCGGCCGAGACGAGGAACAGACCGATCATGACGCTCACGAGGACCGCGAGGAGCTGCAGGTCGGGGCTCGATCCATCGACGGGGAACAGCGCGTCGTCGAAGATGCGCTGCACGAGCAGCGGCGGGATGACGGCCACGGCCGCGCCGACGACGACGAGCAGCGCGGTGAACGCGATGCGCCCGCGATAGGGCCGGAACAGGTCGACGACGCGGCGCCCGAGGTTCTGCACCCGCGGAGCCTGAGCGTTGCGGCGGCGCTGCATGTCCGCGTCCACGCCGCGGAACATGCTGCCGCCCATCCCCATGCTCATGTTCGTCAGCCTACGTCCGACCGCCGACGGTGAGCGCCGGGGCGGCGATGTCGGACGCCCCCGATAGGGTCGCTTGCGGATGACCTCGAATCCGTTATCTCGATGTCGGAATACCTCGGGCCGCGCACCCGTTGTCTCCGTCGCAGTCGCCCTCCGTGGCGCCACGAAGCCCCCCGCATGTAAAGGACCTCGTCATGGCCGCCACCGGCACCATTCCCGTCTCCCGAGCGAGCACCGCGTCGTCGCCGTCGCACCGCTCCGGTCCCGTCATCGCCCTGCTCGTCGTCGCCGCGTTCGTCGTCATCCTCAACGAGACCACGATGTCGGTCGCGCTTCCGGCGATCATGGCCGACTTCGGCATCAGCGCCGCCACCGGTCAGTGGCTCACCTCGGCGTTCTTGTTGACGATGGCCGTCATCATCCCCCTGACCGGCTTCCTCCTCGAGCGCTTCCCCATTCGCGTGGTGTTCTTCAGCGCGATGAGCGTCTTCGCGCTGGGCACCCTGGTCGCCGCGCTCGCGCCGGTGTTCGGGATCCTGCTGGCGGGTCGTATCATTCAGGCGATGGGCACCGGCGTGATGATGCCGCTGCTGTTCACCACAGTGCTGAACCTCGTCCCGGCGAACAGACGCGGTCGCATCATGGGCGTGGTGACGATCGTCATCGCCGTCGCACCCGCCGTGGGCCCGACGGTGTCGGGGCTCATCCTGTCGGTCCTGACCTGGCACGCGATCTTCTGGCTGATCCTCCCTATCGCTCTGCTCTCCATCGCGCTCGGCGCCCGCTGGGTCCGCAACGTCACCCAGACCCGCCCGGACGCGCGCTTCGACGTGCTCTCCGTCGTCCTGTCGGCGATCGGCTTCGGCGGCCTGGTCTACGGCCTCAGCGCCATCGGAGAATCGGCCTCCGGGCACACGTCCGTGCCGGTGTGGATCCCCCTCGCCGTCGGCGCGGTCTTCGTCACCGTGTTCGTCATCCGTCAGCTCCGACTGCAGCGGTCCGACGCCGCGCTGCTCGACCTGCGCGTGTTCCAAAGCCCGTCGTTCCGGCTCGCGGTACCCCTGGTCGCGATCGTCATGGCCGCTCTGTTCGGCTCGCTCATCCTGCTGCCCATCTTCCTGCAGCAGGCGCTCGGCCTCAGCAGCCTCACGGTCGGCCTCATGCTGCTCCCGGGCGGCGTGCTCATGGGCGTCATGGCGCCGATCGTCGGCCGCCTCTTCGATCGCTTCGGGCCGACTCCCCTCGTCATCCCCGGAATGCTGATCGCCGCCGCCGTGCTGTGGACGATGGCTCTGACCTTCGACCTGGGCACCCCCATCTGGTGGATCGTCACGGTCTACCTCGGCCTCAACCTCGGACTCGGCCTGGTCTTCACCCCGTTGATGACCTCGGCGCTGGGCTCTCTCCCCCGCCGGCTGTACTCGCACGGCAGCGCCGTCGTCGGCACCGCTCAGCAGGTCGCCGGAGCCGCGGGCACGGCCGGTTTCGTCGCGATCATGACCGTCTTTTCGAGCACCGCCCTCGCCGGTGGTGTCGACCAGGCCGGCGCCGTCGCGTCAGGTGTGCACGCGTCGTTCCTCGTCGGAGCCGTGATCGCCTCGGCCGCCGTCGTCCTCGCGTGCTTCGTGCGCAAGCCGGCGGAGGCGGAAGAGACCGACGCGCCCGTCAGAGCGCACTGAGTCCACACGAAGTCGGGGTCGACTGATCAGTCTCGCCCTCCCGGCCCGACGAACCGAGGACCGCCACCTTCTCGGGGCACGCGCACAGCCGCGTCGAGCTACCGACTCGTCGGGATGGACGACGCGGGCGCGATATGACGCGTGCGGCGCGGACTCAGAGAGAACAGGAACCGCCGCCGCAGCACTGCGACGCGGCGGACTTGTCGTCGCTCTCACCCTCGACAGCGGGAGCGTTCAGCAGCGCGATCAGCGGCTTGGACGCGGTGGTCGCGTCGGACGTGGTGTCAGCGGACATGCGCCCCATGCTACGCCTGCGCGCGGTCACCGGGGCCGGCGTCGGCGCTAACGCCGCGCTCCGGCATCCGCAACCCCCGCCCCTCCGGTCGAGACGCTTTCTAGCGTGGGAACCCCGATCGAGAAAGAGAGGCTTTCCATGACTGATCTCAGCGGCAAGCGCATCGCATTCCTGCTCACCGACGGCTTCGAGGACAGCGAGCTCACCAGCCCGTGGGATGCCGTGACCTCCGCCGGCGCCGAGGCCGTTCTGGTCTCGCCGAGCGAAGGCAGCATCACGGGCGAGAACGGCCACCAGCAGAAGGTGGATCTCTCGGTCGCGGGTGCGTCCGCGGGTGATTTCGATGCTCTCGTCCTGCCCGGCGGCGTGCAGAACGCCGACGACATCCGCATCGTGAAGGATGCCGTGTCATTCACCCGCGACTTCTTCGACCAGCACAAGCCGGTCGCCGTCATCTGCCACGGCGGGTGGATCCTCACCGAGGCCGACGTTCTGAAGGGCCGCACGCTCACGAGCTACCCGACGCTGCAGACCGACCTGCGCAACGCCGGCGCCACCTGGGTCGACGAAGAAGTACACGTCGACCAGGGCCTCGTCTCGAGCCGCAACCCCGACGACCTGCCCGCGTTCACCGCGAAGCTCGTCGAAGAGGTCGCAGAGGGCACGCACTCGCGACAGACTGCCTGACCCCTTTGTC
>JAKOMY010000116.1 GCA_022702225.1 Microbacteriaceae bacterium
CAGCGGCGACTGGCACGTCGCGATGAGGTCGCCGAGGCCCGCCAGGCCCTGGAGCGTCTCGGGCTGCGCGCCCTGCGCGACCGCGAAGTCGGTCATCTCGACGAGCCCGCGCGTGATGATCGACGCCTTCGTGTTCTCGCCGTACCCGACGCCGTCGACGATGCCGATCGCCACCGCGATGAGGTTCTTCAGCACCCCGCCGAACTCGGTGCCGATCACGTCGGTGTTCACGAACGAGCGGAAGTACCGGTTGCGCGCGCGACGGGCGACGGCCTCGGCGGTCTCGGGGCTGAGCGAGCTGATGACGGCTGCGGTCGGCTGCTCGCGCGCGATCTCGAGGGCGAGGTTCGGACCGGATGCCACCGCGATGCGGGCGGGGTCGCACTGCAGAACCTGTTCGATGACCTGGCTCATGCGCAGGCCGGTCGATTTCTCGACGCCTTTCATGAGCGAGACGATCGGCACGTCGGTGTGCTCGACGAGCGGCTTGATGGCGGCGAGGTTCTCGCGCAGCGACTGGCTGGGCACCGAGAGGTAGATCTGCTCCGCACCGTTGAGCGCCTGGGCCAGGTCCGTCGTCGCGGTCATCGTGCGCGGCAGGTTGATACCCGGGAGGTACCTGCTGTTGCGCTTGGACTCGGTGATCTCGGCCGCGAGCTCGGGACGACGCGCCCACATGACGACGGAGGCGCCGCCGTCGGCGAGGATCTTGCCGAACGTCGTTCCCCAGCTTCCGGCGCCGACGACGGCGACCTTCGGGCCCGCGACGGGCAGGGCGCTCTTACGGCTCAAGGCGGCCCGTCTCGTTCTGCCCGTGCTGCGACGGGTTCCAGCGCTCCGCGGGGGCGGGCAGGCCCCGGATGCCGGAGAGCATCGCCGTGATCTCGTTCATCATCGCGTCGGTCGCCTTCGTCAGCGTGGCCGGCTGCGTGGGCGTCGCCGTGTAGGCGCTCATGTCCATGGCGGGCCCGAACTCGACGATCACGTGCGAGCGGCGGGGGAACTTCAGCTTCCCGTACCGAGGGAGGATCTGCTGCACGCCCCACTGCGCCATGGGGATGAGCGGCAGGTCGCCGGCGAGGGCGAGGCGCACCGCGCCCGTCTTGCCGCGCATCGGCCAGAGGTCTGGGTCGCGCGTGAGGGTGCCCTCGGCGTAGACGATGACACCGCGGCCGTCGCGGGCGATCTGCTCGGCGGCCTTCATCGACTGGTTCGCGCTCGTCGAAGCCCGGGGCACGGGGACCATCCCCGTCGCGCGGAGCGCGGCGCCGAGCACGGGGACCTTGAAGAGGCTCTCTTTCGCCATGAACCGCGGGGCGCGCCCGAGCCGCCAGACGGCGACCGCCACGATCACGGGATCGAACTCCGAATTGTGGTTCGGAGCGAGGACGTAGGCACCCTCGCGCGGGAGGTTCTCCGCACCGCGGATCTCGATCCGGGCGAAGAGTCCCGTGAGGGGGACGATGATCGCCGCGAGCGGCCAGAAGGCGCTCGGCCGGCTCTTCTCGGGGTTCGAAGCCACCGGCGTCAGCCCACGACGTCGAAGTCGGCGTCGAGAGCCGTGAGCTTCTCGAGGAACTTCTCGTACCCGCGACGGATGATGCCGATGTTGCGCACCGTCGATTCGCCCTCGGCCGCGAGAGCCGCGATCACGTAGCTGTAGCCGCCACGGAGGTCGGGCACCTCGACGTCGGCGCCGTGAAGCGGCGTCGGCCCGTTGATGACGGCCGCCTGCTCGAGGTCGCGACGGGGAACGCGGCGGTCGGGGCTCGAGATGCCCTTGGGGTGCACGACGATGTCGGCGCCCATCTTGTTCAGCGCCTCGGTGAAGCCCAGGCGGTTCTCGTACACGGTCTCGTGCACGGTGGAGGTGCCCGGAGCCTGCGTGAGGGCGACGATGAGCGGCTGCTGCCAGTCGGTCATGAAGCCCGGGTGCACGTCCGTCTCGACCATCACGGGCTTGAGGGCCTCACCGCGACGGAACAGGATGCCGTCCTCTCGGACGTCGAACCATCCGCCGGCCTTCCGGAAGACGTTGAGGAAGGTCAGCATGTCCTGCTGGCGGGCACCCTTGGCGAAGATCTCGCCGTCGGTGGCCAGGGCCGCGCACGCCCAGGAGGCGGCCTCGTTGCGGTCGAAGATCGCGCGGTGGTCGTAGCCGACGAGCTTGTCGACGCCCTCGATGAAGATGACGCGGTTGGGCTCGTACGAGATGATCGCGCCCATCTTCTGCAGCACCGCGATGAGATCCATGATCTCGGGCTCGATCGCGGCGTTACGCAGCTCGGTGACACCCTTCGCGCGCACAGCAGTGAGCAGCACCTGCTCGGTCGCCCCGACGCTCGGGTACGGCAGCGTGATGTTGGCACCGTGCAACCCGTTGGGGGCCGTGATGCGGATGCCCTCGTAGCTCTTGTCGACGACGGCGCCGAAGGCGCGCAACGCGTCCATGTGGAAGTTGATCGGACGGTCGCCGATGCGGCATCCGCCCAGATCGGGGATGAGAGCCTCGCCGAGCAGGTGCAGCAGCGGCCCGCAGAACAGGATCGGGATGCGCGACGCACCCGCGTGCGCATCGATCTCTTCGAAGTGCGCGGCGACGGCGCCCGAGGGATCGAGGTGCAGCGTGCCCTCCTCGTCACCCTCGGTCACCGTCACACCGTGAACCTCGAGGAGCGAACGCACGACCTTCACGTCGCTGATCATCGGCACGTCGCGCAGCGTGCTCGTGGTCTCGCCCAGCAGGGCCGCCACCATGGCCTTGGTCACCAGGTTCTTGGCGCCCTTGACCTCGACGGTCCCCCGCAGCGGTCGGCCGCCGCGAATCGAGAGGGTCTCTGCCGCCTCCCAATCGGGCTGTCCGGGATTCTGATCTCCGGAATCGGTGACGAGTGTGCTCATGGGGGGTGGACCTCACTTCGTGGACGAGGGGCGGCAGATCGACCCGATCGGGTCGATCGGGCTCAGCGGACCGGGAGGGTCCGCGGCCGCCATGCCTCGCGGCGCGCCTCGAACTGCGTGATCTTGTCTTCGTCACGCAGCGTGAGCCCGATGTCGTCGAGCCCTTCGAGAAGCCGCCACCTAGTGTAATCGTCGATCTCGAACGAGACCTGGAGGTCGCCCACCGTGGCGGTCTTCGCGGTAAGGTCCACGGTCATCTCGATGCCCGGATTCGCCTCGATCACCGCCCAGATCTGCTCGACCTCGTCTTCGGTGATCACGCCCGTGACCAGGCCCTGCTTGCCCGAGTTCCCGCGGAAGATGTCGGCGAACTTGGGGCTGAGCACCACCTGAAAGCCGTAATCGCGCAGCGCCCACACGGCGTGCTCGCGACTCGAACCCGTCCCGAAGTCGGGGCCGGCGACGAGGACGGATGCCGAGCGGTAGGCGTCCTGGTTCAGGACGAAGTCCGGGTCCTGGCGCCAGTTGGCGAACAGGGCGTCGTCGAAGCCGGTCTTGGTGACGCGCTTGAGGAAGACGGCCGGGATGATCTGGTCGGTGTCGACCGCCGAGCGCTTCAGCGGAGCGGCGACACCGGTGTGCGTGGTGAACTTCTCCATGTCAGGCCTCCGCCCCGGTCGAAACGGTCTCGGTGCGGACGGGATCGAGGTCCGCGGGGCTGGACAGGGTTCCGCGCACGGCGGTCGCGGCCGCGACGAGCGGCGAGACGAGGTGGGTGCGTCCGCCCTTGCCCTGACGACCCTCGAAGTTGCGGTTGGAGGTCGACGCGCAGCGCTCCCCCGGAGCCAGCTGATCGGGGTTCATGCCCAGGCACATCGAGCACCCGGCGAAGCGCCACTCGGCACCGAAGTCGACGAAGACCTTGTCGAGGCCTTCGGCCTCGGCCTCGAGGCGCACGCGCGCCGATCCGGGAACGACCATGACGCGGACGTTCTCGGCCTTGGTGCGGCCCTGGATGACGGAGGCGAAGGCACGGAGGTCCTCGATACGGCTGTTCGTGCACGAGCCCATGAACACGGCATCCACGGGGATGTCCTTCATCGGCGTGCCGGCCTGAAGGTCCATGTACTCGAGGGCGCGCTCGGCCGCGGCACGCTCGTTGGGGTCGGCGATCTCGGACGGCGTCGGAACGACGTCCGACAGCGAGACACCCTGGCCCGGGTTCGTGCCCCACGTGACGAAGGGCTCGAGCTCGTTCGCGTCGAGGAAGACCTCGGCGTCGTAGACGGCGCCCTCGTCGCTGGGCAGGGTGCGCCAGTAAGCGACCGCGTCGTCCCAGTCCCGGCCCTGCGGGGCGTGGGGCTTGTCCTTGACGTAGGCGAAGGTCGTCTCATCGGGGGCGATCATGCCGGCTCGTGCGCCGGCCTCGATCGACATGTTGCACATCGTCATGCGTCCCTCCATCGAGAGGGAGCGGATGGCGCTGCCGCGGAACTCGAGCACGTAGCCCTGCCCGCCGTTGGCGCCGATCTTGGCGATGATCGCGAGGATGATGTCTTTCGCGGTGACGCCGGGCTTGAGGTCGCCCTCGACGGTGATCGCCATCGTCTTGAACGGTTTCAGCGGCAGTGTCTGCGTGGCGAGCACGTGCTCGACCTCGCTCGTGCCGATGCCGAACGCCATCGCGCCGAACGCACCGTGGGTAGAGGTGTGCGAGTCGCCGCATACGACGGTGATGCCCGGCATGGTGAGCCCGAGCTGCGGGCCCACGACGTGGACGATGCCCTGCTCTTTGTCGCCGAGCGAGTGGATGCGCACGCCGAACTCCTCGGCGTTTCGGCGCAGGGTGTCGATCTGCGTGCGGCTGGTCAGGTCGGCGATCGGCTTGTCGATGTCGAGCGTCGGGGTGTTGTGGTCCTCGGTGGCGATCGTCAGATCGAGCCGCCGCACGGGGCGCCCCTCGGCGCGCAGACCGTCGAAGGCCTGGGGGCTGGTGACCTCGTGCACGAGGTGGAGGTCGATGTAGATCAGATCGGGCTGGCCGTTCTCGCCCTTGACCACGAGATGGTCGTCCCAGACCTTCTCGGCCAGGGTGCGGGGGCGGTCCGGGATCCGGATGCCATCGATCGGGGTGCTGCTCATGTTTGCGTTTCTCCTCGGAAGGGGTGTGAGGCCCGCGACGAACTCCGCGACGAGAAAGGCCTAGGACAAGGTCTCGTCGCGGCCGCTAAGGAGGAGGCGAGCGATCCGCACCCGGTCACGATACCACCGGGCTCACCCGTGCCGGCCGCGCCACGGCGTCCGCGACGTGGGTGCCGCCCGTAACAGAGCGCCGCACATTTCGTCGCCGACGACTCCCCCGTGCGAGCCTGGGCCGATCCCGAACACCCCTCGGGAACGGGCCCGACCCGCGAGCCCGCCCCGCCCCCGCGAAACGGAGCGTGACCCATGGCCGCGAACGCCGACATCGGATTCTCGACGCGTCAGGTGCACGCGGGCTCGGCCACCGCCCACGCCTCGCCGCGGGCCACGCCGATCTACCTCACGGCGGGCTTCACCTTCGACAGTCTCGACGCCTCGGCCGAACACTTCGGCACCGGCACCGGCTTCGGTTACACGCGCACCGGCAACCCCACGATCCAGGCCGTCGAGGAGCGCCTCGCATGTCTCGAGGGCGGCGACCAGGCCGTTCTCGTCTCGAGCGGGCAAGCGGCCGTCACCGTCGCCCTGCTGGCCCTGGCCGGGGCCGGCGACCACGTCGTCGTCTCGGAGCACATCTACGAGGGCACGCGCGGCCTGCTCCTCGACAACCTCGCGCGGCTCGGCATCGAGACCACGTTCGTGCCCACGGGCGATCTCGCCGCGTGGCGGGATGCCATCACCCCCCGCACGCGCGCTCTGTTCGCCGAGACGCTCTCGAACGCCCGCAACGATGTTCTCGACATCGCCGCCGTCTCGGCGATCGGGCGGGAGCGCGGCATCCCCCTCGTCGTCGACAGCACGTTCACCACGCCCTATCTCCTGCGTCCCCTCGAGCACGGCGCCGCCGTCGTCGTGCACTCGGCGAGCAAGTTCCTCGCGGGGCAGGGTGCGGTGCTCGGCGGGGTGATCGTCGACGACGGTCGCTTCGACGCCGCGGCATCCGGTCATCTCTTCCCCCATCTCGTGCAGACCGACCGCCTCGGCGGGGCGAGCTTCGCAGAGCGGCACGGCGCCCGCGCCCGCGGGGCCTACATCCGCGAGAGTGCCGCGCCGCGGTTCGGTCCCTCGCCGTCGCCGTTGAACGCCTTCCTCATCGGTCAGGGCATCGAGACGCTGAGCCTGCGCGTGGAACGTCAGTCGCAGAACGCCCTGGCCGTCGCCCGATGGCTCGAACAGCGCCCCGAGGTCGAGCGCGTCGACCACGTGGGTCTCGAGTCGCACCCGGACTTCGACCTCGGTCGGCGCTACCTCACGCGCGGCGCCGGGTCGGTGTTCACCGTGACTCTGCGCGGCGGCCTCGAGGCGGCGCGCCACGTCGTGCAGTCGGTGGAGCTCATCACGCACATGACGCACCTCGGCGACGTCCGCTCGCTCGTGCTGCACCCGCAGAGCACCTCGCACTCGGCCCGGACGGTCGAGGAACGCCGGCGCGCGGGGGTGTCCCCCGGCACGATCCGGCTGTCGATCGGCATCGAAGACATCGATGACCTGCTCGCCGACCTCGAGCAGGCCCTCGTGGGCGTCCCCGTCGTCGAGCGCGAGACGGTCGTGCTGTGAGCCGTCTGCAGCACTTCGGCTGGTTCCTCGCGCGCGGCTTCGGTCCGCACGGATG
>JAKOMY010000124.1 GCA_022702225.1 Microbacteriaceae bacterium
CGTAGCCTGAACGACCCGACGATCGGAGTCATCATGGCGAAGAAGGTGTCGATACTGGGCCGCATCCGCGAGTACTTCCTCGGAGCGCCCGCACACGAGCAGTCCGAGGACGCGCGGCGGTCGCTGAACCACCAGAGCGAGACCGCGTACTACCAGGGCGAGGCCGCGAAGAATTGGACGGGGACGTCCGGGGGCGCGCAGTTCAAACCGTGACCCGCGACGGCGCCCCGACATCGCCGGGGCGCCGTCGTCGTCACGCGTTCTTGCTGTCGCGCCAGCGCAGCCAGCGCTCGACGAGCGAGTAGTCCCAGTCCGGACCGCCGAAGCCGAGGGTGAACAGGCGCGTGCCGGCGTCGTAGAGGGCGTCGGCGACGTCTTCGTCACGGTCCTTCAGCTCGTTCGAGACGACGAGGCCCGACAGGTCGCGCTGCTCGGCCTCGGCCCACTTCTCGATCACCCCGAACTTGTGCGGCAGCTCGTCGGGGGTGACGAAGCTGTGCCAGATGTCGGCGTGACGGGCGACGATGCGCAGGGTCTTCTGCTCGCCCTTGCCGCCGATCATGACGGGGATCTTGCGGGTGGGCGCCGGGTTGAGCTTGCCCCACCGCGCGACGACCCGGTCGAGGTCGGTCGCCAGGGCGTTGAGCCGCGAACCGGCGGTGCCGAAGTCGTAGCCATACTCGTCGTAATCGCGCTGGAACCAGCCCGAGCCGGTGCCGAAGATGAAGCGACCCGTGTCGCCGCCCTTCTTGCTGATGTGGTCGACAGTGCGGGCCATGTCGGCCTGCAGGTCGGGATTGCGGTAGCTGTTGCAGTTGACGAGCGCGCCGAACTCGACGCGCTCGGTCTGCTCGGCCCAGGCGGAGAGCATGGTCCACGACTCGAAGTGCTCGCCCTCGGGGTCACCGTAGAGGGGGTAGAAGTGGTCCCAATTGAACAGGACGTCGACGCCCATCTCTTCCAGGCGAAGGACGGCGTCGCGGATGTCGGAATACTGCACGTGCTGCGGCTGGATCTGCACGCCGAGCCGGACGGGGGTATCGAAGAGCATGGCGTCAGCCTATGCCCGTGCCCGTGCGCCGGGACGGGTGGACCGCGGGGTCGATCGAACGTAGCGTGGAGGGTTACCGACGATCGGAGTCACCATGACGAAGAAAGTGTCAAAGCTCGCGCGGCTGCGCGACTACCTCTTCGGTCCGCGCCGCACGCACGAGCAGGCTGAGAACGCTCGGCAATCGCTCGATTCGCAGAAGGACCTGTCGTCCTACACGGTCGAGCGCCAGACGTCCTGGTTCGGCGGGTTCGGCGGCGGCGGACCGCGCTGAGCGGCAGGATGAGGGCATGAGCACCGTCGCCCTCCCCCCGCTCTCCGACATCCTCGCGTCGGCGCGCGTCGTCTCTCTTCCGCTCGCCGCCCGCTTCCGGGGGATCGACACGCGAGAGGCGCTCGTGTTCGAGGGGCCCGAGGGCTGGGCGGAATTCTCGCCGTTCGTCGAGTACGCCGACGTCGAGGCCGCGACCTGGCTCGCCGGAGCCATCGACTTCGGGTGGCGTCCGTCACCGCCCGCCGTGCGCGACGTCGTGGCCGTCAACGCCACCATGCCCGCTGTCGCGGCATCCGAGGTGCCGAGGATCCTCGCCCGCTACGACGGATGCCGCACGGTCAAGGTCAAGGTCGCCGAGGCGGGCCAGACGCTCGCCGACGACGTCGCGCGCGTACGAGCGGTCCGCGAGGCGATGGGCCCCGAGGGGCGCGTGCGCGTCGACGCCAACGGCGCGTGGAACGTCGACGAGGCCGAGCGCGCCATCCACGCACTGGCGGAATTCGATCTCGAGTACGTCGAGCAGCCGTGCGCGGAGGTCGACGAGCTGGCCGAGCTTCGCGAGCGGGTCGGCTACCTCGACATCCCGATCGCCGCCGACGAGAGCGTGCGCAAGGCCGCCGATCCTCTTCGGGTGGCCCGCGCGGGCGCCGCCGATCTGCTCGTCATTAAGGCCCAGCCTCTCGGCGGCGTGCACGCAGCGCGAGAGATCGTCGCGCACGCGGGGCTCCCGGCCGTCGTCTCCAGCGCGCTCGACACGTCGATCGGTCTGTCGATGGGCGTGGCTCTGGCGGCCTCGTTGCCCGACCTCGACTACGACTGCGGCCTCGGCACCGCCGCGCTGTTCACGGCCGACGTCGTGGCATCCCCTCTTGTTGCGCGCGACGGGGTGCTGTCGCTCGAGCGTCCCCGCCCGCGAAGCGCCGATCTCGACCGGGTGGAGGCGAACGAGGAACGTCGCGATTGGTGGATGGATCGTCTGCGGCGCTGCTACGCGCTCGTCGAGGTCACTCGAGGATGAGTCGCACGATCTGCGCCAGCCTCTCCCCGAGCTGAGCGCGCGAGGCGGAGGGAGACGTCCCCGTCATGACGGCGGTCTCGGCCGTCGAGATCCATGCCGACAGCAGAAGCTCGGTCGCGGCGTCGGCCGGCAGCCGAAGGGTCAGTCCTCGCGCCTCGGCGATGTCGCGGACGAGTTGCGTGACGCTCTCGCACAGCGCGCCGTTCGACGAGAGATAGGCCGCGGCGAACTCCGGGTTGCGCAGCGCCTGCACGCGCGTCTCGGCGCCCAGCAGAACGTCGAGCCGGTCTTCTCCCGCGACCTCGAGCACCTCCTGCACGAGATGCAGGACCTCGCCCGCGGCATCCAGGCCCCGGTCCTCGATCGAGGTGACGCGCTCGCGCACGGCGGCGATCGTCGACTCGGCGGAGCGCGCGCACAGGGCGAGGAAGAGCTCTTCTTTCGAGGCGAAGTTCGAGTAGAAGGCGCCGCGCGTGAAGCCGGCCCGGTCGCAGATCGCCTCCACCGAGGCTGCGTCGATGCCGACCTCGGCGAACATCTCGGCGGCGGCGTCCATGAGACGCGTGCGGGTGTTCTCGCGTCGTCGCGAGGGGGCGGGGGCGGTGTCGGTCATCCGCGTCTCCTGTTCTAGGTGGACGTCCAGCCGGGGTCCCACCCACGAGGTCTACGATACATTGATGTATCCGATACGGTGATGTATCGACTCGTTCACCGATCGTGGGAGCCGCCGTGTCGACATTCCTGTACACCCTGGGCCGCTGGTCGTTCCGCCACCCTTGGCGCGTGCTGACGGGCTGGCTGCTGATCCTCGTGATCGCGGGCGGCGGCGTCGCCGTGTTCGCCAAGGGCACCGACAACACCTTCTCGATCCCGGGAACCGAGTCGCAGGCCGGTCTCGAGATGCTCGGGCGCACCTTCCCCCAGGTCAGCGGGGCGAGCGCCCAGATCATCGTCGTCTCGGCCGACGGCACGAGCGTGCGCGACCAGAACTATCAGGATGCCGTTCAGAAGGCGTCGACCGATATCGGTCGACTCGACTTCGTCGAAGCCGTCACCGACCCCTACGACGCACGCATCTCGGGCGGGATCTCCGATGACGGCCGAGCCGCGATCGTCCGAATCCAGTTCGCCGGCGAATCGACCGAGGTGCCCGCCGCCACCAAGGACGCCCTGCGGGACGCGACCACCGCCCTGGGGCAGGAGCTCCCCTCGGGGTCGCAGGCGATCCTGGGTGGCCAGCTCTTCGCCACCGAGATCCCCGGCGCCTCGCTGACCGAGGCACTGGGCGTCCTGATCGCCGCGCTCGTGCTCATGGTCACGTTCCGCTCGTTCCTCGTCGCCGGGATGCCGCTGGCCACCGCGATCCTCGGCGTCGCGCTGTCGATCGGGCTCATCTTCATCGCGACCGGGTTCGCGACCGTGTCATCGACCACCCCGCTGCTGGCGGTCATGCTGGGCCTGGCGGTCGGCATCGACTACGCCCTGTTCATCGTGTCGCGACATCAGGACCAGACCCGCGCGGGGATGGACCCCGAGGAGTCGACCGCCCGCGCCGTCGGCACCGCGGGGTCGGCCGTCGTGTTCGCCGGTATCACGGTGCTCATCGCGCTCATCGGGCTGAGCTTCGCCGGCATCCCGTTCTTGACGACCATGGGCATCGCGGCCTCCGTCGCCGTGGCGATCGCGGTGTGCGTGGGCCTGACGCTCACCCCCGCGTTCCTCGGGTTCGCCGGACACCGCGTCGTGGGTTGGGGGTACAGCCGGTCGAAGGCCGCGCGCCGCCGACGCGGCATGTCGCCCCCGCAGGAAGCCGAGGCCGACGCCGACGCGGAGCGCGAGAGGGAGACCGCCGCGGAAGCTTCGCGCGCCGGACGGACAGGCCCCGCCCAGCGCTGGGTGGGGCTGGTGACGCGGCATCCGGTCGTCACCACCGTCGCGGTGATCGGCCTGCTCGGTGTGACCGCGATCCCCGCGGCCTCGCTCGCCCTCACCCTGCCCAACGCCGGTCAACTGCCCCAGGGCGACGAGGCGCGCGTGGCGTACGAGCTGACCGACGAGTACTTCGGCCCCGGCGCCAACGGCCCGCTCATCATGACCGGCACGATCGTCACCTCGAACGACCCGCTGAATCTCATGACGAGCATCGGTGACGAGATCGCGAAGATCCCGGGGGTCGCCAAGGTGGCCCTGGCCACCCCCAACGCGACGGCCGACACCGGCATCGTGCAGATCGTGCCCGAGACGGCCCCCGACGACCCGCGCACCGCCGACCTCGTGCGCGAGCTCCGCGCCGCCGAACCGCGCCTGTACGACCAGTTCGGCGTGCACCTGCTCGTCACCGGCTACACCGCCGTCACGATCGACATCTCCGACCAGCTGGGCGCCGCCCTGCTGCCTTTCGGTCTGTTCGTGGTGGGGCTGTCGCTCGTGCTGCTGATGATCGTGTTCCGCTCGGTCTGGGTGCCGCTCACGGCCGCCGGCGGCTATCTGCTGTCCGTCGCCGCGTCGTTCGGCGTCGTGGCCGCGGTGTTCGAGTGGGGCTGGTTCGCCGACGCTCTGCACGTGGCCAAGGTCGGACCGATCATCAGCTTCATGCCCATCGTCGTCATGGGCGTGCTGTTCGGGCTCGCGATGGACTATCAGGTGTTCCTCGTCTCGCGCATGCGCGAGGACTACGTGCACGCCGACCGCGAAGGCCGCACGCCGCGCGAGGTCGCCCTCGGAGCCGTCCGCAGCGGGTTCTCGGCATCCGCCCGCGTGGTCGTCGCCGCCGCCGTCATCATGTTCGCCGTCTTCGTCGCCTTCGTACCCGAGGGGGACTCGAGCCTCAAGCCGATCGCCCTGGGCCTGGCCGTGGGCGTCGCGGTGGACGCATTCCTGGTGCGCATGACACTGGTGCCGGCGATCCTCGCGCTGCTGGGCGCGAAAGCGTGGTGGATGCCCCGCTGGCTCGACCGGTTGCTGCCGAAGCTCGACGTCGAAGGCGAAGCGGTCGAACGCGAGGTGCGCCTGGCCGACTGGCCGAGCGAGCCCTCGATCGCGATCGCCGCCGACGATCTGCGCACGGTCGGATCCACGGATGCCGAGGAGCCGGTCTTCTCGGACGTGTCGCTGCGACTGCCCTACGGCGAAACCCTGCTCGTGACCGGTGAGACCCGCACGACGCGAGCCCTGTTGCTCGCCCTGTCGGGACGGCTGTCGCAGATCGATGGACGCCTGCGCGTCGACGGACTCCTCGTACCCGAGCGCGCCGGGGCCGTCCGCTCGCGCGTCGGTGTCGCCCTGCTGGACGACCCCACCGAAGCCGCGGCCGACATCGCCCGAGCCGCCGCGCGCGGCACGCGGGTCGTGCTGGTGTCGGACATCGACCGCCTCGACGACGATGCCCGGGAAGACGTGGCCCAGGTGCTTCGCCGAGCCGCAACCGATGCGCGCGAACGCAGCGACGACGCCTCGTCGCCCTTCACGCTCGTCGTGTCGGCCCGCGACGAACGCCCGGCTCTCGCCCTGCTCGCCCAAGCGCAGCGCACCGACGTCACGACCCTCGCCCTGCCGACCCCGCGTCGCCACCGCCCCGAACCCGAAACCTTCGCCGATCTCTCCGAGGTGTTCGCATGACTCTCCCCGTCGAGCGCTCCCGTTCGCGCCGCCCCGTCACCTGGCTCACGCTCATCGGTGTGCTGCTGCTGCCCGCCGTCATCGGCGGCATCCTCGTCGGCGCGCTGTACAAGCCCACCGACCGCCTCGAGAACATCACGGCCGCGATCGTCAACGACGACAAGGCCGTGGAACTCAACGGTCAGCTCGTCCCTCTCGGGCGACAGCTGACCGGTGGCCTCGTCAAGGGAGCCGATGACCAGCCGAGCAACATCGACTGGGTCATCTCGAACGACGAAGACGCCGCGGCCGGCCTCAAGGACGGCACGTACACCGCCGTCGTCACGATCCCCGAGAACTTCACGGCCGCCTCGCTCTCCACCCGACCGGGCGAGACGCCCGAGAAGGCCACGATCGGTGTGCAGACGGCACCCAACGCGCGCGTCGTCGACGGCGCGATCACCGGAGCGCTGGCATCCACCGCCTCCGACGTCTACGGCAGCACGCTGTCGTCGCAGTACCTGAAGAACGTCTTCCTCGGGTTCACCACCCTGAGCGACCAGCTCGGCACGGCCGCGAGCGGCGCCCACCAGCTCGCCGACGGGGCCTCTCGAGCGGCCGACGGCGCCGGGAGCCTCCGCGACGGGCTGGGGCAGCTCTCCACCGGCGCAACCGGTCTGTCCGACGGCGCCGCGAAGCTCGCCGCGGGAGCCGGTCCTCTCGCCAGCGGCGCAGACCAGCTCTCGAGCGGCGCGGAAGCACTGGCCGGGGGAACGCGCTCGGCGGCGGCAGGGGTCACCAAGCTCGCCGACGGCAACGCCGAACTGGCGAAGCAGATCGGCGCCCTCGCCGCGCAGATCCCGCCGAGCTTCGCCCAGAACGCGCAACAGCTGGCGAACGCGGCGCCGCAGATCAGCTCCGCTCTCACCGACGCCGCGGCCGCCCTCCAGAAAGCGGCCGACGACTGCACCGGCACCCCCGAGCAGTGCGCGGCTCTGCGCACGGCATCCGACAACGCCAACGCGGCCCTGCCGAAGGCGAAACAGGCGGTGACGCAGATCGACGACCTCTCGGCGGGGGCTTCCAAACTCCCCGCCGGTTTCAGCGCCCTCGCCGAGGCGAACCAGAAGCTCGCCGACGGCGGCTACGACGCCGCGAAGGGCATCACCACCATCGCCGGCGGCATGGACGGCATCGCCGGCGGAGCCACGAAGCTCGCCGACGGCGCCCGCCAGTTCGGCACGGGAGCCTCGGCCCTGGCCTCGGGCGCCGGGCAGGTGGCATCCGGAGCCTCCGACGCACAGACCGGAGCCGCCCAGCTCGCGGACGGCGTCAACCAGGTCGCGACGGGCACGACGTCGCTCGCTGACGGTCTGGACGCCGCGGTGTCGAAGCTGCCCACCTACACCGACGCGCAGGCCACGAACCTCGCCGACGTCGCCGCCGACCCCGTCTCGGCAACGGGAAGCAGCAACTCGCTGTTCGGTGTCGCGGCGGTGCCGCTGCTGGCGATGGCCGTGCTGTGGTTCGGCGCTCTCGCTTCGTTCGTGGTGTTCCAGGCGGTCTCGGCCCGCGCCCTCACCAGCCGTCGCCCCTCGGCGCTCGTCGCGCTGCGCGGGTTCACCCCCGCCGCGATCGTCGGAGCCGTGCAGGGACT
>JAKOMY010000160.1 GCA_022702225.1 Microbacteriaceae bacterium
GGGGCCTCGATCTCGATCGGCGACTGGAATCTCGCCACCGCCGCCTTCGGCCGCGAACGCGTCCGCGTTCTGCTGCTCGATCTGCGCCGGGCCGCGCGAGACCTCGACCCCGCGACCGTCGACTCGCCGCACGGCGTGGAGACCTCTGTGCCGTCGGCGATAGCCGCGCTGCGGGAGCGCTTGGCCGCCGACTACGGCTGGCGCCCCGAGGAGGTCGAGTTGCTCACCGACGCGACACCCCGGCGGCGGCCGCGGATCACCGTCTGAGCGCTCGCACCCGCACGCGCGTTGCCTCGGCCGCGTCATCGACCGGTGCCGTCGCACGGCTGCTCCGCAACAGGTCCGAGAGCAACCGAGAGCCCCGAACCGTCGGGCTGCGCACCCGATCGCGGCCTCAGCGCACCGCGGCCGCGATCGCCGCGACGTCGGCGGGCGTCGAGCGGCAGCACCCGCCCACCAGACGCGCGCCGGCGGCGACCCACGAAGGTGCCGCGTCGGCCAGGGGCGCCGTACCGCCATGCCAGGTGCGTGTGGCGGCGTCCCACCTCTCACCGGTGTTCGGGTACGCCAGGAGCGGGATGCCGGGAGCCTCGGCGAGCGCGGGAAGCACCGTCTCGGGCGCGCAGCAGTTGACGCCCACGGCGAGCACGCTCGAGACCGATGCCGCGGTGCGCAGGGCCTCGGCGCGGGCGCCTCGGTGCGCGTAACCGGTGCTGTCGGCGGAGACGCTGACGAAGGCGGGGACACCGAGACCATCGAGTTCGAGGGCGAGCGCCTCCACCTCGAGAACGGAGGGGATGGTCTCGACGGCGAGGAGGTCGGCACCCGATTCGGCGAGAACGTGCAGGCGGCGGCGATGGGCGCTGCGCAGCTCGTCGAGACTCAGCCCGTAGGAGCCGGTGTACTCACTGCCGTCGGCGCGCAGGGCACCCACCGGACCGACGGAGGCCGCGACCGCCACATCGCCGGCCTCTCGCGCGAGAGACACCGAGCGGCGCAGGAGCGCCTCGACCTCGGCATCCGGGATCTCTCCCCCGAAACCCAGCTGGTACGAGGCGGTGATGACGACCTCGGCTCCCGCGGCGACGAACTCGGCGTGGGCCGCGCGCACCTCGTCGGGCTCGTCTCGCAGCACGCGGGCCGACCACAGCGCGGAGGTGACGTCGTTGCCGCGCGCCTCGAGCAGGGTGCCCAGGCCGCCGTCGAGGACGACGGGGCGTCGGGTCACGGTGGTGACGAGGTCGATCACGCCTCGTGCGTCTCGCCCGCCGCGAGCACGCGCAGAGCGCTCGCGAGAAGGGCCTGGTCGTGTCGGCTGACATCGCGGAGCGCGTCGGCTTCGAGGCGGACGAGCTCGGTCATCGCCGCGTCCACGCGCTCGATGCCCTCGGCGGTGATCGCGACGAGGATCGCGCGGCCGTCGGAGGGGTTGGGGCGGCGATTGACGAGTCCGCGCTCGGCGAGCTTGTCGAGGCGGTTCGTCATGGCGGCGCTGCCGATCATGGTCGCTGTGATCAGGCGCGTTGCGCTGAGCTCGGTGCCGGCGCGGCGGAGCACGGCGAGAACGTCGAACTCCCAGACGGCGATGTCGGCGCTGGCGAAGGCTTTGGCGCGGAGCTTCGACAGGTGGAAGGCCGCGCGGCGCAGGCGCGACATCACGTCGAGGGGCGTCAGGTCGACGTCGGGCAGCAACTGCGACCAGGCGTCGATGAGGAGGTCGACCTCGTCGTCTTTACTGCTGGCAGTGGGCACACCTCGACGGTACCCGAGCCGCGGGGTGGTGCGGCGCGCGACGGGCGGAGCGGGCGTTTCGCGCGCCCCGGGAAGGAACTCGTCGAGTGTCCAGAACACGCCGCGTCGGCACGGTCCCGCGCGGCGTGTCATGGACACTCGACGCGGGCGGGCACCGGATGCCGGGGCCCCACGCGGTTCAGCGCGAGCGCGGCGGCGCGGTCGTCGCCCGCGCGACGAGGCGCGTCGGGAGTTCGATGTGCGTCTCGGGCAGGGTCTCCCCGGCCAGCAGCGCGAGCACCATCCGCACGGCCTCGGCGCCGAGGCGCTTCATCGGCTGGCGGACCGTGGTCAGGGCGGGTTGCGCGCGGGCGGCCTCGGGCACGTCGTCGAAACCGACCACCGACAGATCGCCGGGCACGCTCAACCCCCGCGCGGCGGCGACCTCGATGATCGACAGCGCCGAGAGATCGTTCGCGGCGAACACCGCCGTGGGCGGGTCGTCGAGCGAGAGCATGGCCTCGGCGGCTTCGCGCGCGACGTCCTGCTCGTAGCGTCCGACGCCGACCAGCGCGGAGTCGAACGGGATCCCCGCGGCGGCGAGCCCCGCGCGGTACCCCGAGGCGCGGGCGACCGCGGAGCGCAGATCGGGCCGCCCCGCGATGAAGCCGATGCGCCGGTGACCGAGCTGCACGAGATAGTGCACGGCCTGCTGCGCGCCGGTGTAGCTGTCGGACTCGACGGTCGGCAGGTCTCCCCGGCCCGTGTGCGGGTCGATGGCCACGATGGGCACCTCTCCCGAGACGTTGACGACCGTGGGCGTGACGATGATCGCCGCATCGATGAGCGTGCCGCTCAGCCGGCTCAGCGAGCGGCGCTCCCAGCCCTCGCCGTCGCGACGCGCGCCCGTGTAGGCCAAGAGGTCGTACCCGGTGTCGGACAGGGCTCCCCCGACGCCCTTGAGGATCTCGGCGGAGAACGGCTCGATGTCGGCCACGAGCACGCCGATCACGCCCGTCCGGCGCGAGCGCATGCTGCTGGCGACGAGGCTCGACTCGTACCCGAGGGTCTTCACGGCGTCCAGGACCCGCCCCACGGTCTCGGGCGACACCCCGTAGCGCCCGTTCACCGCCTTCGACACCGTGGCCACCGAGACCCCGGCCGCCGCGGCGACGTCGTGGATGGTCGCGCGCCTCGTCATGGCATCCGACCATAGCGTGGAAAACATTTTCGAAAACGTTTGACGTTCGCGCGAGCCCCGGGCGACACTGCTCACACCTCGGCGGGCAGCAGACCCCGAGAAGCGCACGAACGGCGAAGCAGCCGAACACCGACGCGTCCCACGGCGCACCTCGACGAAGAGAAACGGGAATCACATGAACACGCGCAAAATCCTCGCCGGAGCGGCCCTCGCCGTCGCCGGAACACTCGCCCTCGGTGGCTGCGCCGCGGGCGGCGGCGGCCAGAACGCCGACGGTTCGGTCACGCTGACGCTGTGGCACAACTCCACCACGGGTGACGGCAAGAAGTACTGGGAGGACACGGCCGCGGCGTTCGAGGCGGCGAATCCCGGCGTCACGATCGAGATCCAGGCCCTGCAGAACGAAGAGATGGACGGCAAGCTCCAGACCGCCCTCAACTCGGGCGACGCCCCCGACCTGTTCATGGCTCGCGGCGGCGGCAAGCTCGCCGACATCGTCGCGGCCGGCCAGGCGATGGACCTCACCGACAAGATCACGCCCGAGGTCAAGACCGCTCTCGGCAACTCGCTCGGCGCCTTCGAGGTCGACGGCAAGAACTACGGCATGCCCGTCGCCGTGCTCCCCTCGGGCATCTTCACCTCGCAGGATCTCCTGTCCGCGGCCGGCGTCTCCGCCGCCCCCGAGACGATCGACGAGTTGCAGGCCGCCGACGCGAAGATCCGCGCCACGGGCGTCGCCCCGATCGCCGTGGGCGCGAAGGACGCCTGGCCCGCGGCCCACTGGTACTACAACTTCGCGCTGCGCGCCTGCTCGAAGGACGTCCTGGACACCGCGGCGCAGAGCCGCAGCTTCGACGACCCGTGCTGGCTGCAGGCGGGTGAGAACCTCGAGTCGTTCCTGAAGACCCAGCCCTTCAACGACGGCTTCCTCACCACGGCGGCCCAGCAGGGTGCCGGTTCGTCGGCGGGCCTGCTCGCCAACCACCAGGCCGCCATGGAACTCATGGGTGCCTGGAACCCCGGCGTGATCGCCTCGCTCACGCCCGATGAGAAGCCCCTCGCCGACCTCGGTTGGTTCCCCTTCCCCGAGGTTCCCGGCGGCAAGGGCGAAGAGGGCGCGATCATGGGCGGCGTCGACGGCTACTCGTGCTGGGTCAACGCCCCGGCGCAGTGCACCGACTTCCTGAACTTCCTCGTCAACAAGGAGAACCAGGAGAAGTACGCCGCGGCCTTCCAGACCATCCCCGCCTCGAGCGAGGCGACGGATGCCGTCACCACCCCTGCCCTGCAGTCCGCGCTGAAGGCGTACACCGACGCCCCCTACGTCTCGGTCTGGCTCGACACCCTGTACGGACAGAACGTCGGCAACGCCCTGAACGTCGCCGTCGTCGACCTGTTCGCCGGCAAGGGCAGCCCGCAGGGCATCGTCGACGCCGTCAACGCCGCCGCTTCCCGCTGAGGACGCCGACCATGACCACCCAGCTCGCCACCTCGGCGACCGACGCCGGGTCAGGCCGCCCGGCCGGGGAGGGCGCCACACGCGCCCCCTCGGCCGGGCGGCCGACCGCGCGGCGGCGGCTCGAGAACTGGCGCATCCGCGGCGAACTCGCGATCCTCCTGGGCCCCGCCCTGGTGGTGTTCGTGTCGTTCGTCATCCTGCCCGTCGCCCTCGCCGCCTACTACGGCTTCTACAAGTGGTCGGGCTTCGGCGCTCCCGTCGACTTCGTGGGGCTGCGAAACTACATCACCATCCTCACCGACCCGGCCTTCCACGAAGCCCTCGGCCACAACGCGTTCATCGTCGTCGGATCCCTCGTGCTGCAGGGACCTCTCGCGCTGGGCCTCGCGCTGCTGCTGAATCGCAAGATGCGCGCGCAGTCGCTCATCCGCGTGCTGATCTTCGTGCCCTACGTCATCTCCGAGGTCGTCGTGGGTCTCGGTTGGGGCCTCATGCTGCAGTCGGGCGGCGCGCTCAACGGGGCTCTGGAGAAGATCGGGCTCGGCTCGCTCCGCGCGGACTGGATCTCCGATCCGGCGCTGGCGATCTGGACGCTGCTCATCATCATCACGTGGAAGTACATCGGCTTCGCCGTGATCCTCTTCCTCGCCGGTCTCCAGGGCATTCCCGAGGAGCTGAGCGAGGCCGCCGCGATCGACGGTGCCTCGTACTGGCAGATCCAGCGCCACATCGTCCTGCCCCTCATGGGACCGACGATCCGCATCTGGGCGTTCCTGTCGATCATCGGCTCCCTCCAGCTGTTCGACCTCGTCTGGATCGTCTGGGGTCAGTACGTCGCCTCCACGGCGGGGACCTCCACGATGGCCACCTACATGGTCGCCAACGGCCGCAATGCCGGCAGCTTCGGGTACGGCAGCGCCGTGGCCGTGGTGATGTTCCTCATCTCGCTCGCCGTCGCCCTCGTCTATCAGCGCTTCGTGCTGCGGCGCGACACGGCCGGCGCTCTCACGGGAGGTTCGAAATGACCGCCACCGCCACCCTCGTCACCCCTCGCGGCGGGAGGACCCCGCGCCGACGCCCCGCCGGAGCGAACCGCGGCAGCTCGGTGCTCGTCGGCTTCGTCGCCCTGCTGCTGATCGGGATGATGCTCGCCCCGGTGGTCTACATCATCCTCGGCGGCTTCCGCTCGAACGCCGAGATCACCGTGGATCCCTCGGGCTTTCCCACCACCTGGAACTGGCAGAACTACGCCGACGTGCTCGCGAGCCCCGCGTTCTGGGGCCAGGTCGGCAACTCCGCGATCGCCGCGGTCGCGACGACGGCGTTCGTCGTCGCGCTGGGCATGATGGCGGCCTACGGCCTGGCCCGGTACCGCTTCCGCGGGCGCGGAGCCGTGTACGCCCTGTTCACCGCGGGCCTGATGTTCCCGATGACCGTCGCGATCACGCCCCTGTACATCCTGGTGCGCAATCTCGGCCTGACGAACTCGCTCGCGGGCGTCATCGTGCCGCAGATCGCCTTCGCCCTGCCCCTGACGATCATCATCCTGTCGCCGTTCCTCGCCGCCATTCCGAGCGAGCTGCAGGAGGCCGCCTCGATCGACGGGCTCGGCCGCCTCGGCTTCTTCTGGCGCATGGTGCTGCCTCTTGCGGTGCCCGCGGTGGTGACGGTCGGCATCCTGGCCTTCGTCAACAGCTGGAACTCGTACATGCTGCCGCTGTTCATCCTCAACAACGAGGCCGCCTACACGCTGCCGCTGGGCACCCAGGCGTTCGCCTCGCAGTACTCGGTCGACACCGCCCGAGTACTCGCTTTCACCTCTCTGTCGATGATCCCCGCTCTGCTGTTCTTCAGCGTGTTCGAGCGACGGATCGTGGGCGGACTCACCGGTGCCGTGAAGGGCTGATCCCACGATGACCATTCAGAACACCGACGTCGGCGCTGCCCGCACACGGGGGATCACCCCTCGGGTGAAGGCCCTCGTGGCCGACATGACCCTCGAAGAGAAGCTCGCCCAGCTCGTCGGGTACTGGGTCGACCAGGGCGACGAGGTCGTCGCCCCGCTCTCGGGCGAGAAGGTCACCTCCACCGCCTACGTGGATGCCACCGCTCACGGCCTCGGCCACCTCACGCGCGTCTATGGCACGCGGCCCGTCGACCCCGTCGAGCGCGCCGCCTGGCTGTGGGGCGAACAGCGCCGCCTGCAGGACGAGACGCGCCTGGGCATCCCGGCGCTCGTCCACGAGGAGTGCCTGACCGGATTCGCGGCGTGGAAGGCCGCGACCTTCCCCACCCCCCTCGCCTGGGGAGCCTCTTTCGATCCGGATGCCGTGGAACTCATGGCATCCGCGATCGGTCGATCGATGCGCGAGGTGGGGGTTCACCAGGGCCTGGCGCCGGTGCTCGACGTCGTACGCGACGCCCGATGGGGCCGGGTCGACGAGTGCATCGCCGAGGACCCCTACGTCGTCGGGACCATCGGAACGGCCTACGTGCGCGGGCTGCAGGCGGCGGGCGTGCACGCGACGCTCAAGCACTTCGTGGGCTACTCCGCCTCACGCGCCGGCCGCAACCACGCACCCGTGTCGGCCGGTCGGCGCGAGCTGCAGGATGTCTTCCTCCCCCCGTTCGAGATGGCCGTGCGCGACGGCGGGGTGCGCAGCGTCATGAACTCGTACACCGAGATCGACGGCGTACCGGTGGCCTCGAACCCCGAGCTGTTGACGGATCTGCTGCGCCGACGCTGGGGCTTCGACGGCACGGTCGTCTCCGACTACTTCGCCGTGGAGTTCCTCCGATCGATGCACGGGATCGCGGCCGACCGCGGCGAGGCCGCGCAACTCGCCCTCGAGGCGGGGATCGACGTCGAACTCCCGGGGCCCGACGCGTATCCGCACCTGGCCGAGCGGGTGGCATCCGGAGCCCTCCCCGAAGCCGTGGTCGACCGTGCCGTCCTGCGGGTGCTGGCCGAGAAGGAGGATCTCGGGCTGCTGGATGCCGACTTCTCCTCGGCCCCGACCGCGGTCGACCTCGACGACGCCGAGCACCGCGCGCTCGCGCGCCGTCTGGCCGAGGAGTCCGTCGTACTCTTGCGCAACGAGGGCGTGCTGCCGCTCGCCTCACCCGGACGGATCGCGCTGATCGGCCCGAACGCCGACAGTACCGACGCGCTGATGGGCTGCTACTCGTTCGCGAACCACGTGCTCGCTCACCACCCGAGCTTCCCGCTCGGCTTCTCACTGCCGACCGTACGCGAAGCCCTCGTCGAGCGTTTCGGCGAGATCGCGTACGCCGAGGGATGCACGGTCGAGGGGACCGATCTCTCGGGTCTGGATACGGCGGCCGCCCTCGCCCGCGACGCCGAGGTGGCGATCGTCGTCGTCGGCGACCGCGCCGGGCTCTTCGGGCGCGGAACCGTCGGCGAGGGCAACGACGCCGACTCCCTCGACCTGCCGGGCGTGCAACGCCAGCTCGTCGAGGCGGTCGTGGCGACGGGAACCCCTGTCGTACTCGTCCTGCTGACGGGCCGTCCGTACGCCCTGGACTGGGCGCTCGACACCGCGGGCGGTCCCGCCGCGGTGCTGCAGGCGTTCTTCCCCGGTGAGGAGGGCGCGCCGGCGCTGGCAGCGCTGTTGGCGGGGGATGCCACTCCCTCGGGCCGTCTGCCCGTCTCGCTCCCCCGTTCGGCAGGCGCGCAGCCGTACTCGTACCTGCA
>JAKOMY010000178.1 GCA_022702225.1 Microbacteriaceae bacterium
GTCTTCGCGCGCCTCCAGCCCGACGCCGGTCTCGGCCTCGATGAGCTGACGGTGATCGACGTGTCGCTCATCGAACGGGAGTCCTGCGCGCTGTGAGGCGCTCCCGCGACTCAGAGGTGCGGTGACCGCCACCCGGACGGTCTCGGAGACGGCACCTCTCGGCGACTCTCGCGGGGTCTCGCCCGGCGGGGGTGACGCTCTGCCCCGAACCGGAGAGCGAACGGGCGCGGCACCCCCCAATGGTGCCGCGCCCGTCGCCGACGGATCGGAAAGCCTCTTCCGACCTCTCGCATGCGATGGTTCCCCCACGGACGCCTCGCGTGCGGTCTTCATCCATACAAGCACAGGGCTTTGTAAATAGCACCCGGCCTCGGGTCGTAAATACGATCATCCGGTGGCGGTCGAGGGCGTCTACGATCGAAACGTGGGTCGCGGCGCCGTCGGACCACCCTCGCGGTACTCCCGCCGAGTGGTGGCGAATGTGGACCGCCTGCGTCGGGCGAAAGGCCTGACGGTGGGTGAGTTGATCAGTCGCGCCGGAATGACGAAGAGCTACTACCAGTCACGCGCCGGCTTCTCGCTGCCCTACAACACCAACGACATCGAAGCGCTCGCCGCCGCCCTCGGGGTGTCCCCCGAAGAGGTCGCGAACCCCGAGTCGGCTCCGCGGGTCGAGATGCGGGTTCCCGCGGGCCCGCTCGCCGCGCGAGTCCGCCGGCTCGTCGCCAGCCAGGCGGCCCGCGAGAGCGATCTCGTCGATCACCTCGACGAGATCGATCCCGCGTCGGCCGAGAGCGCCCGGGCCCTGCTGGCCGCGGCCACCAACACGGTCGTGCTCGACGAGGAGGTGCTTCGCCTCATCACGCAGTGGGCCGACGTCCCCACCGAGTACCTCACCGACTACACCGACGACGCCGTCACCGACCGCACCGATGCCGAGCTCGAGTTGCGCGACGCCATGCGCGAAGCCGGAGCCAGCAGCATCCAGTTCCGCGCCCTGGGCGAGATGTCGCCCGACGCCCTCCGCGCGATCGCCCACTCCCTGCGCGGGAGGCCGCCCGCGACATGATCGGCCGTAAGGGGGGACGGGGATGACGGAGACGGACGAGATGCTCGATCGCGTGCACGCGCGCGTGGAGCACGCGCTTCAGCGTGCCGGCCTGACCCCCGGAATGACCTTCGACGAGGTCGTCCACGCGGTGGAGCGGGCACTGGAGATCCGCCTGCGCGTCGTGCGAGAGGTCGACACCACGGGGTGGGGGACGCTGACCGGCTTCCTCACCTATTTCGCCGACCGGCGCGAGGGCAGCATCCACGTTCGGGCCTCGGATGCCGTGATCTACAGCCAGTTCGCCGCCTCCCACGAACTGGGGCACCTGCTCGACGACGCGCACTGCTCGGGCGCCCTGCACGAGCGCTCGTCGGTCTCGCCTCACGACAACCCGCGACTGACCACGCCCGAGTACGAGGCGGAGCTGGTCGCCGAGCACGTCGCGCACCGCATCGCCCGTCTGCTGTACGCCTCGCCGAGGGTGGCCGAGTCGTCGTGGTGACCGTGATGCTCATCGACGCGGCGCTCGCGGGCCTGCTGCTCGTGGTCGTGCTGCGGGCGCGGGTCGCCTGGCGTCAGCCCCGAGCGCGCATCGCCTGGCTTGCCGCACTCGTCGGCTCGATCGCCCTGCTCACCCAGGGCACGATCATCCCGCTCGGCCTTCTCGACGGCCTGCTCGGTGGCACGAACGTCCTCAAGCTCGTGCAGAACGTGCTCACGATGGTGGCGCTGTGGCTCGGCATCCAGGCCGGAACCGCTCCGGTGACGGCGCGCATCCGCACGCTGCGGTGGGGGTTCCCCGGGTTGCTCGCCGCCCTGTTCGCCGTCGTCTTCTTCGTCGCGATGCCCGAGCGCGGGACGTCCTCGTTCCGCTTCCTCGAGGACTTGGCGGTGACCTCCACCGGGGCCTGGGCGTACGGGGTGCTGCACATGGCGGGCATCGCCCTCGTCGGCCTGCTGCTGTTGCGCTCGGCCCGCGGGTCGCTGCCCAGAACGCGCGTGTTCTTCCGCGTTGGGGCCGTCGGGATCGTGCTCGGGTGTCTGAGCGAGATCCTCGATCTCACGCTGACGCGTTTCTTCGAGCCCGACGCCGTGGTCAGCGCGCTGTTCGACCCCCTGTTCTACCTCGGCGTCGTGTCGTTCGTGGTGGGTATCTTCGTGGCATCCCGCACGACGACGAAGATCCGTCGCCGGGGCGAGGATCTGCTCGCACGGCTCGAGCCGATCGCGCGCGAACGCGGTGTGCACTCGTTCCCGGGGCTCCCCGCGGACGCCGTCACCGACACGCGCCTGCACGCCCTGCGTGTCGCCGTCGAGGACGACGCGATCGCCACCTCGACGCCGCTCGCCCCCGCGCAGCGCGCCCTGCTCGACGACATCGACGCCCACCTGACCCGCCGAACCACCGGAGCCCGTTCATGATCCGTTCCCTCGCCGTCGGAACCGGCGTCGCCGCCGCGACCGTCGCCGTCGCCCACACGGCCCTCGCCGGCTACGTCGCCCGCCGCCTCATCGCGCCCAAGGCGCCGAAGGTCTACGCCCCGATCACGCTCGCGGGCGACACCGTCACCGTGCCCGCCACGCCGGAGAGCCGCGAGCCGGGAACCTACGGTCTGTGGCTCGACGACGGCCGGCACGTCGTCGTGGGCGAGCCGCTCCGCATCGAGAGGGACCGTGTCATGCGTGCGCTCGCGTCGCGGCCGGACGGTCTCGAAGACGGGGATGCCGTCGCCACCTGGACCTCGCAGAGCATCGGCGCCCCCGAAGAGGTCGGCCCCACCCGCCATGTCTCCGTGCCCCTGCGCCGCGGCGGTGTCGCGGAGGCCTGGGAGATCGGCGACCGCGAGAGCACGGACGGCCGATGGACGATCCATGTGCACGGCCTGCGCTCGAGCCGCAACGGCGCTCTGCGCTCCGCCCCGGCGGCCGTGGAGGCGGGCTGGATGTCGCTCGTCGTGTCGTACGCCGGCGACGAGGAGTGCGCCCCCGCGGACTCCCTCCCCTCGACGCTCGGCACGCGCGAGTGGCGCGATGTCGACGATGCGATCTCTTATGCGATCGAGCAGGGAGCGCGGGAGATCGTGCTGGTCGCGTGGTCGATGGGCGGGACGATCGCGATGCTCGCGCTCGAGCAGTCGGCGCACCGCGACCGGGTCACGGCCCTCGTGCTCGTCGCCCCCGCCCTCGACTGGACGCGCGTCGTCGAGAACGCCGTCGCGGGTGCTCGCCTCCCGCGCTCGGTCGCCGGCGCGTCGATGCGCATCCTCGGCAGCAGCCTCGGCGCGAAGGCGCTGGGACTGATCGAAGCGGTGGACGCTCCGGCGCTCAACTGGGTCGACGGGCCGCGTCCGGCACCCCGGGTGCCCACGCTGATCGTGCACAGCCTCCGCGACCCGGTGGTGCCGGTGAGCGGGTCGCTCGCCTACGTGAAACGGCATCCGGGCGCCGAGCTCGTCGCGTTCGACGCGACCGGTCACTGCAACGAGGCGAACCAGGACCCCGCGCGCTTCCACGACGCGATCGCCGGATTCCTGCGGGGCCTCACCCGCGACTGAGGGGCGGGACCCGGCGGCTCGTGCGCGGTGATCAGGCCGTCAGCGCGGCGATCGCGCCGCGGGCGCCGCGCTCGGCGAGCGACGCGCGGGCCGACAGGTAGGCCCCGCGCAGACGGGCGTCGCGACCGAGGTCACCGAACACCGGGGCGTAGTCGAGGAGCGCAGCGGGATCATCGGTGACGATCGCGCGGAGCTCGTCGAGGCGGCTGTCGACGGCGGGAGTCTCCTCGCCCGTCTCGGTGCGGCCCTCGAGGAACACGCTCCACCCCGCGAGCACGAGGGCGCAGTGATCGATGCTCCCGCCCGAGGCGAGCTGTTCGCGGACGACGGGCAGCAGGAACTTGGGCAGGCGGTCGGAGCCGTCCACGACCTGACGCGCGAGGGTGTCGCGGATCGCCTCGCTGCCGAAGCGGGCGAGGAGCTGGTCGCAATACGCGTCGAGGTCGATGCCCGGCACGGGTCGGAGCGTCGGGATCGCTTCCTCGTGCATGTACCCCCGCAGGAAGTCGACGAACAGCGGGTCGGTGCACACCTCGTGCACGTAGTGCGCCCCCGACAGGATCCCGAGATAGCTCATCGCCTGGTGCGAGGCGTTGAGCAGCCGCAGCTTCATCAGCTCGTAGGGCTCGACGTCGTCGACGAGTTGCACACCGACCTCGTCGAACGGCGGTCGGCCGGCGGGAAAGGCGTCTTCGAGCACCCACTGCTCGAACGACTCGCTTCTCACGGGCCAGCGGTCCCGGATGCCGAACTCCTCGGCGACCGCGGCGCGCGTCTCGTCGGTGGTGACCGGGGTGATGCGATCGACCATCGAGTTCGGGAACGACACGTTCTTGGAGATCCAGCGACCCAGCTCGGGGTCGAGACGCTCGGCGAAGCCGCGGAGGGCGGCGCGGGCCACGTGTCCGTTGCCCTGGATGTTGTCGCACGACATCACGGTGAAGGCCGGGATGCCGGCATCCCGCCGCCGACGAAGACCCTCGGTGAGCAGGCCCATGACGCTGCGGGGAGGGACGGCGCCGTCGAGATCGGCGAGGGTCGCCTCGTCGCGCGGCGCGTACTCGCCCGTCGCATCGTCGACGCCGTACCCGCCCTCGGTGATGGTGAGAGAGACGATCGCGGTGTCGGGATCGGCGAGCTTGGCGGCGACGGCCTCGGGGTCGTCGGGCACGAAGAGATACTCGACGATCGATCCGACGACGCGCGCAGCAGAGGTGCTGTCGGGCGCGGTGGTGACGAGCGTGTAGAGGTCGTCTTGCGCAGCGAGCGCGTCGCGCATGGCCGCATCGACCGACAGGACCCCGACTCCGCACAGACTCCACTCGGTGTGGCCGGCCTCGAGCAGCCGGTCGAGGTACATGGCCTCGTGCGCCCGGTGGAAGCCGCCCACACCGAAGTGCACGATGCGCGAGCGCACGGCCGACCTGTCGTACGTCGGAACGGAGACGTTCGCCGCGAGGGAGGGGAGGGCGGCGGCGGTGAGGTCGGTCATGCGGGGCTCCGTGTGTCGGGAAAGGGGGCGAGCGGGTCTGGTGCGGAATCCGCCCCAGGCCGAGATCAGAAGTGTGGATGCCGGGACCCGGGCAGTCGCTCCGGGTCCCGGCATCCGGGGTGTTAGCAGGAGGACTTGTAGACCGCGTCCTTGCCGTCGGTGGTGATGTTGTCCTTCGTGAGGATGGTGAAGCCGGTCTGGATCTTGGCTTCGGTGGCCTCACCCTTCAGCGCGGCGATGGCCTGCTTGACGCCGTCTTCGCCGATGGTGGCGGGTTCCTGTGCGACGAGGGCCTGGACGGTGCCGGCTTCGAGGGCCTTGACCTGGGCGGGGCCGGCGTCGAAGCCGACGATGGTGACCTGGCCCTGCTTGCCGGCCTGCTGCACGCCGGTGGCGCTTCCCTCGGCGGCGAACAGGTTCGCGGCGAAGATACCGACGATGTCGGGGTCCTTCTGGAGCGCCGCCGTTACGATCTCGGCGGCCGTCGACGGCTCGTTGTGCGAGTACTGCACACCCACCGACTCGAACTTGCTGTCCTTTGCGACGGCGTCTTCGAAGCCCTTCGCTCGGGCGTCCGTGGTCGAGATGCCGGGGTCGACCGACACGACGAGCACCTTGCCGCCGTTGGGGTTGGCATCCTGGATCGCCTTGAACGCGGCAGCCCCGCCGCCCTCGTTGTCGCTCGAGATCTGCGA
>JAKOMY010000208.1 GCA_022702225.1 Microbacteriaceae bacterium
ATCACCGTGGCCTGAAGACCCTCGATCCCGAGCTGGATGTGCAGTTGCCCGATGTCGAGCTGCCCGGAGAAGAACATCTCGACGCCGCCGAGTGCGACCAGGACGCCGCCCACGAGGGGACGGCTCCGCCGCCAGATTCGAAAGCGCGCCGACGAGGAGAGGTCGGGGGAGGTCATGACGACTCCGATCAGAAGCAGGTCTTCGAGCCGTCGGTCAGCTCGAGCTTCATGCCGGTGAGGGTGAAGACCGAGGCCTGCGTGCTCCACGCGGTCTGCTTGAGGTGTGCGATCGAGATGGTGTCGGCATCCTGAGCGAAGTCCCCCGGGGTGCCTTTGGCCGAGGTGTTGACCGTCGAGGCGTCCACGCCGATGCGGATGTTGCCGAACGAGGAGTCGCCCTGGAGGCCCGTCATGCCGATCTGCAGGTCGGAGGCGGATGCCGGGGCGCCGCCACCACCCGCGGTGATCAGGACGCCCACCTTGCCCAGGGGAGTGTCGCTGACGACCGACTGACAGAGGTCGGCGAGAGTGGCCGACCTGATGTTGGCGATCGCGACGTTGTGCTGGCCTCCGGCGGTGTCGCTGGTGACGCCGGCGTATTGCGAGAAGCCCGTGCCCTCCAGCTGGGAGGCGCTGATCTGGAACTGGCTGCCCGACACGGCGAAGGACACGGGCACCGCGCCCTGGGCGACACCGGTGAGAAGAAGGCTCGCGACGGCGGCGACGGGCACGGTCGCCAGGGCGACCCGGCCGGTGCGGGAGCGGGTCAGGTTACGGAACTTCATCGATCCTCCTGCGGAAAGCGAGCCCGGCGACGGCGCCGAGCGAAGCCAGGCTACGCCGCATTGACAGAGTGTCAATAGTTCGAGACAGCATCGCTTCGTTAGAGTTCCCTCATGTCGAGCGACCGTCGCACGCGCCTCACGCCGGATCAGCGGCGCGCCCAGCTCGTCGCCTCGGGTGTCGCGTTTCTCGCCGAGAAGCCGCTCGACGACCTCACGATGGAAGTGCTCTCCGAGCGCGTCGGCGTCTCGCGCGGCCTTGTCTTCCACTACTTCGGCTCGCGCCAGGGCCTGCACCGAGAGGTCGTGATCACGGCCGCGGCGGCGCTGCTCGAGGCGTCCGTCCCGCGGGAAGACCTCGACCCGCGGGAGCGGCTCGACGACACGCTCTCCCGCATCGTCGCCTTCGTTCGCGAGCACCGGGGTACCTTCTTCTCTCTCGTGCGCGGCGTCGCCTCCGGCGACCCGGAGGTGCGGAGCGAGGTGGATCGTGCCCGAGACGTGACCGCGGGCTGGGTGACCGACGGCTTCCTCGAACTCGGTTCCGCCGATTCCCCTCTGCTTCGAGTGGCCCTGCGCTCGTGGGTGAACTTCGCCGAAGAGGTGCTCGTCGAACTCGCTCTCGGCACCGAGATGCCGGCGGCGGAGATCGTCGCCTTCCTGTCGCGCTCGGCCTTCGGTGTGCTGGCGTCGGTGGTGGGAGAGCCCGCGGGGCCGACGCCACGGGCCTGATCGCCGCGGCGAATCCTCCGGCAATCCGCTCCCGCCCTCGCGACGAATGGCACAATAGAGGGGCCCCCATTGCTGCGCCCCAGCGCGGTCCCTTTGAAACACGGTTCGATTCGTCGAGCCAGAAAAGGATCTGTGATGGGACGTCTTATCTACCGTGATCGCGCGTCGTTCGACATCGACGACCGCATCCTCGCTCACCTCCGCATCGTCGTGATGAACAAGCTCCGACGTAACGAGGGCTTCATGCTGCAACTGCCCGTCAACGAAGGCGTGCGACAGGCCAGCCTCTGGATCCACGCCTCGAACGCGCTCGTCATGCAGTTCTACGGCGGACGAGAGCCGGCGATCGATCGCGCGCTCGTCGATCAGATGATGCACGACGCCAGCGGCGCCGACGGGCTCACCCTGACCGCCGCGGGAATCGCCCCCGCGACCACGGCCCCGCACCGGCAGCCCATCGGCGGTCGATGACGGGGCTCAGGCCCTCACCCCTCGAGCGGTAGCGTCACCTCGAATCGCGCGCCGACGCCACCGTCGACGCATCTCACGTCGCCACCGTGCGCTCGCGCGATCCCTCGCGCGATCGGCAATCCGAGACCGACCCCGCCGGATGCCGCCCGCGCGGCGTCCAGACGGACGAGACGCTCGAAGATGCGCTCGCGGTCGGCCGCCGGAACGCCCGGGCCGTCATCGGTGACGGACACCACCGCGATCGCGCCGCGCACGGCGACAGCCACGGTCACGGTGCCGGTTCCCCCGGTTGCCCGCGCCGCGTTCTCGATGAGGTTCGAGAGCACCTGGGCGAGGCGGTCGGGGTCGGCGTGCACCGGCACCGCGGCATCCGGAGTCTGCGCGCGAAGGACGAGGGAGGGGTGTACGAGCGGGGCGCGGCCCACTTCGGCCTCGACGAGTGCCCGCAGGTCGAGATCCGTGCGCGAGAGCTCGAGACCGCGATCGACGCGGGCCATCGTCAGCAGGTCGTCGACGAGGCGTGAAGCCCGCGCCGCCTCGCGTGCCACGTGCGCGGCGAGCACCTCGCGCTCGGGTCCGTCGAGGTCGGCGCGCACGAGCGTGTCGGCGGCCGCCCGGATGCCGGCGACCGGCGTGCGCAACTCGTGCGCCGCGTCCGACAGGAACGCCCGCAGGCGCTGCTCGGCGTCCAGAGCGGCCCGCTCGGCGCCCACCACGTCGTCGAGCATGTCGTCGAGGGCGGTGGCGACGCGTCCGATCTCGGTATCGGAGCGGGTGGGGTGCAGACGCCGTTGGCGCTCCCCGGAGCCGATCGCGCGAGCGACGCTCGACACCTGATCGAGGGGCCTCAGGCTCCGTCGCACGACGAGGGTGACCGCGCCCGCCGCGAGCACGAGGACGCCGATCGACGACAGCGCCATGATCCATCGCACCTGAGCGAGCGTGTCGTCGACGCCCGCCGCCGACGCCGTCAGGGTCAGACTCGAGCCGTCGCTGAGCGTCGAACGCAGCGTCACGAGCTCATCGTCGCCCGTGACCTCGGATGCGATGACGCTCACGTCGCTCGAGACCGTGGGCTGAGGGGTGGAACGGGCACCGGGACCGGCGCCGGGGCCTCCGGGTCCACCCGGTGGAGCTTCGCGCAACTGCTCGGGGCTGGGGCCGGCGACCACCGAGTCGCCCCCCGCGCTGTCGATGCGGACGGCGAGCCCCTGGTCGGACAATCGCTCGGCCAGGTCGGCGTCATCGACCGTTCCCACCAGGGAGGCGGCGGCCGCAGCGCGATCCCGTAAGCGCTCCTCGATCTGGCCGCGCAGGCGGGCCCCCAAGGCCACGTCGACGACGACGGCGAGCACGACCAGCAGCAGCGCCACCAGGGCCACCACCGCCACGATCGTCCGCCGGCGCAGCGATCCCGACTTCAGCGGGGGCGAGGGTCTCACCGTTCCTCGCTCAAGCGGTAGCCGAGGCCGCGCACGGTGTGGATCAGCCGCGGTCCACGCTGCTCCATCTTGCGGCGGAGCGCGCTCAGGTGCACCTCGACGAGATTGGGGTCGTAGTCTTCGTAACCCCAGACCTGGGTGAGGATCTGCGCCTTCGAGAGGGTTCGTCCGCGACTCTCGGCGAGCAGGTGCAGCAGCCGGAACTCCGTGGCCGTCAACTCGAGAGACACTCCACCGCGATGTGCCGTCGCGGCATCCGGATCGACCACCAGATCTCCCACCGACACGGTCTGCGGCAGCCTCCCGCGCCGCCGAAGCACCGCGCCGCTGCGCGCGACGAGCTCGGCCATCGTGAACGGCTTCACCACGTAGTCGTCGGCACCCTCCGCGAACCCCCGCAGGCGATCATCGACCTCGTCTCGCGCGGTCAGCATGATGACCGCCGTGTCGCCCGTGGCCCGCACGATCGGGAGCAACCGGATGCCGCTCGGCCCCGGCATCATCCAGTCGATGATCACGAGGTCGGGGCGGAACGACGCCAACCGGTCGGCGAGGTCCGTGCCGTCGGGCGCCGCCTCGGCGACAAATCCGTCGGCGCGCAGAGCCGTGGTGACAGCGACGCGGATCGTCTCGTCGTCGTCGAGGACGAGCACGCGGGCAGCGAGGGACATCCGGGCGACGATACGGTCACCGGCTGAACGGGACTTATGGCTTGCGTATGCGAACCGGGCGGGTGAGCCGGCTTCAGGTTCGCTTCAGTCCCGGCTCGAAGTCTGGTTCCAGAGCCGGTGACCGACACCGGACGGAAAGAGAACCATGAACGACGACAATCCCACCCTGCCGCTGCCGCGTCAGGAGGAGACCCCCGAACCCCGCCGCCGCTCCTGGCGCGGGCCGGCGCTCATCGCCGGCGCCGTGATCGTGGCCGCGGGCCTCACCGGCGGAACCGCAGCGCTCGCGGCGCAGAGCAACGGGACGGGCCCGCTGGCGGCCTCCTCGACCTCGGCCCCCAGCGCCGACGGCGGCTCGACGGGCCCCGGCACCAGCACTCCCGAGACGACCCCCACCCCGGATGCCACGCCCTCGGCCCCCGCCGACGGCAGCACCCCGACACCTCCCGCCGACGGCACCGCTCCCGCCTCCCCCGGCGGAGGCAAGGGACCGGGCGAATGCGGCCCCGGTGCGCCCAAGGGCGACGCCGCCAAGCCCGCGCCGCCCGCCGACGGCACGGCTCCCACTCCGCCCGCCGAGGGGGACAAGCCCACGCCGCCCGCACCCCCGGCCGACGGCACGGCTCCCACCCCGCCCGCCGAGGGCTCCACGCCGACGCCGCCCGCCACGCCGGGAAGTTGAGCGCCACCCCGCGCTGACCGCGCGCCACGCCCTTCGCGTGCAGCGCGCGGTCAGCGCGGTGAGGCACGATCGACGGGTGGCGAGAACACGCAGGCGGCGCCGCCGCACGCCCCGGCAACGGCTCATCCGCCGACGGCGTCTGGTCTTCGGCGCCGTTGCCGCGGTGCTCGTCGGCCTGGTCGCCCTCGCGGTCGTCCCGCTCGTCTCGCTCACCACCGCGTGGAACACCGAGGCGCGTCGCGCGGCCATCGACCTCACGTCCTTCGACCCGGGCCATCTGATCGACGACGAGCAGTTCTACGACGGCGACGCGCTCACCGCTGATCAGATCCAGACCTTCCTCGACGATCAGGTGGGGGAGTGTCGCAACAACGCCTGTCTGTCCGTCCTGCGCTCCGAACTGCCGGCACGAGGACCGGTCGTCTCGGATGCCACGGGCCGCACGGTCTGCGAGGGCTACGACGGGGGAGAACTCACGGCCGCCCAGATCATCGACCGCCTGCAGCGCGCGTGCGGCATCTCGGCGAAGGTGCTCCTGGTCACCCTGCAGAAGGAGCAGAGCCTCGTCTCGGGTCGCACCGCCCGGGCCCCCTCACCCGAACAACTCGGGGCGGCGATGGGCGCCCGATGCCCCGACACCGCCCCCTGCGACGCCGGGGCCGCCGGCTTCGGTGCACAGGTCGCCCAGGCCGCGACCGACCTGAAGTCCTACAGCGCGTCCGACTTCATGCGGCAACCGGGTACGCACTACCTCGCCTACTCGCCCGACCCCTCCTGCGGGGGTTCGGAGGTCACCATCGCGAACGCTGCCACCGCGGCCTTGTACAACTACACGCCTTATCAGCCGAACGCCGCGGCCCTGGCCGCGCGCTGGGGAGTCGGAGACTCCTGCTCCGCATACGGCAACCGCAACTTCGCGCTGTACTGGGCGCTGTGGTTCGGGTGATCGAGACCGGGGAAGAGCTGGAACCGACACGCGGGACGCGCGGGGAAATCACAGTGTTGTGATTTCGTTATGCACGGACGATAATGGCCGGACAACCGAACAATCGCCGGCACTCCATCACAGGTCGTAGGGGAAGACGTACCTGAC
>JAKOMY010000212.1 GCA_022702225.1 Microbacteriaceae bacterium
GGATGGATCGAGGCGCTCGACATTCTCAGCTTCGGCTGCACGATGTATCTGAATGAAGAAGGACTCATCCGTGGGCTGCCCTACAACCGGCGCGCAACCTATCTGTGGTGGTACCACGTGCCGCACGCGCGCGGTCAGGCGAGACTGGCCGGCGACGCAGTGCTCGTGGGTCTGCCCGGCCAGAATGGCTGGAACACCGACGTGCCCACCACGGCACAAGCCCTACTGGGCGGCGCGACGCTGTGCCAGGTCGAGCTGCAACGACTGGACTCGGAGGAGTGGTGAGCGACACCGAGCGAACCCCAGACGTATATCGAGGCCGTTGTCGGTGCGACTCTGATGATGGAGTACGCCACAAACAGGCTGCTGCGCGTCGTCCCACTCCCGTGACCACAGGCGGCGGACTACTCCTACCCAGGAGTGGTCCGCCGCCTTTTCAACTTGCGGGTTGCGACATTCATGTCCTCCCCACTCTGCTTTGAAGGAAGGGCCGACCGGTGGGCAAGCCGCATTGTCGAGTGGCGCGCTCACGACGCGGCGTTGATGGGCGGGCGCAACGCGGCGAGCAGTGCGGACTCGAGCGCAACCGCATCCTCGTTCGTCGGAGAAACGTTCCAGGTCAGGTCGCACTCGCGGAGCCACGAACTCACCACCCGGACCTGCGCGGCGTTCATGACAGTTGGACGTCGGCGCGTGTATTCGCGAGTCAAGCTAAGCTCTCGCACCGCGACCCAGGAACGAAGCGTACTGCGGCTGAGATCGAGGGACGTCGATAGGTGCGTCGCGAGGCGGGACCGGAGATCGGACGCTTTTCCGAGGTAGACGCATTCGCTGCCACGGAACCATGCGTACACGCCGGGACGTGTGGGGATGCCAGCCCGCTCGATTCGGGCCGCCGGCTGCCTCGGTGCCGAGAGGAGGGCACGCCACTCGGGCGTGGTGGTCGCTGGGTTGTCCATCTCACTGCCCTCCCTGCCGAAATTTGTTTTCCAGATCGCAGGCATAGCAGACGATGTTTCATGCCCTCGCGTTGCAGTCAGTATTCGGCGGCGGGTCATGAATTCGTCGCGCCTTTTAGAGGATGACATCAGGCGTCGTGCGCGCGATACCGACTCGAACAGGCGCGATCTCCTACACTCATCACACGCACCGTATCTGGGGCCGCATGAGTCGATGCGTTGAGCCGCCGCATTACCTGAGGTGCGCAGCCACCTCCTCAAACGCTTCTATTCGGCGGGCGCGCCGCTTTTCTCGCTGTTCGAGATCTTTTACGAAAAGAGCCTGCGGTGACGGGTGAAAGCTGCGCACGATAGTCAGGCCCCTATCCGTCTCGATTGTCGGGTTGAGCCGCACGAGCCGATCCCAGGCGTGTGCGGCATGACTGCCTTGAAGCAACACAAGCTCGAGGTTCGGAGCTAGATCCATCAGCTTGAGCACCGTCAGAACGCCGGCATCAAGCTCGGATGCCTTCGGCGCACGGTTGATGTACCAGGGATACGCGTTCCACGGAAGGAGATCCGCGGGGGAGAGGCCGACCGTTTCGAGAAGTTGAGCTTGCAGCTCCGCAGAGCCATCGTCATTCTCGGTGCAGATGAATCCACTGCCAACACCGTCGCGGGTTGCCGGGCCTGGATCGCGGAGGACGCTGAGGACTCGTGCGTTCACGCCGCCGTGTAGCGGTGCGACGTACGGCACGAATCCTCGTCCAACTTCGCGCAGCTCGTCGACGTACCTGTTCACCGGAGCGATGTGGCGCCCGTAGCGCTCTTCCCACTCTTGGGCTCTGAAGGCGGGGTCGGCCATGCGTCTCGGCACGCGATCACCGTAGCGCTGTGATCTCGAAGGCATCGTCGGGCGCGTCGCCGACTGCCTCGCGCCATGGCTTCGCCTCGAGCGGGAGCCAAGCAGTCACACTCGTGCGCGGCGCTCCGTTGCGCGGGCGGTTTGGCGTCGCCGGCGAGGTTGTATAGCGACTCCCGGACGAGTCGAGCCCGCCTCGTAATGATGGAGGTGGGCTCGACTCTGGGGCTCAACCCTTCGGCGGGTACGGATCCTTTTTGCCAACCGTGTCCGTGTTGCGAATTTGGTTGTTGTCCTTTCGGTGGTCGCGGACCTCGCCGCCGCCGCTACGGGTTGCGAACCCGACCGCAGCATCGTGCGCTTCAGCCTGCGTGCCATAGCGGCCGGCCGCTTGCGAGGCACCCTCTCGTTTGGCGCTCCAGTCGCCCTTGTCTTTGTCGTACTGCACGTCGTAATCAGCCATCGTGGCCTCCTTCAGGTAATTGCTGGAGTGCCGATGGTAGGGCAGACTCCCGACATTTTGGCGGTTAGACCGAGCCGACGAAGACCGACAGAGCATTTGTCGCCCACGGAGGAGCCGAGCGGCGCCATGATGACCTCATGCTGCGCGTCTACCTCGACCAAAACAAGGGGATCGACCTCGCCCGTGCGGCCACCGGCCATCCGGCAGGTGCCCGCTACACCGAGGCATTGGACACCGCCCGCACGGCCGTCGGGGGCGGGCACGGCATCATTTCCGCTCGACATGTTTCGCTACGCCGAGACTGGCAAGCGCTCTGATGACCGGTCCCGGAACGACGTTGCCAACGTAATGATCGAACTCTTAAATCGACACACGATGGCGCCCGGGCAATACGTGCTGCCCGCCGAACTGGACCACGCGCTCAAGGCTCGCTACGGTCGCCCCGAGGAGCCACGCCATCGCGAAGTTTTCGGAACCGGGATCCGTCATTTGACGAACGGCCAGGTCGTGTTACCCGAACTCGATATCAGTCTGCTCGGCAGCTCGGGGAACGATATTGACGTTGCGGACTATCCGAGGATCCAGGAGATCTACTCACAGCTCCTAGAAGCAGATCTGATGCGGGTCGGTCCGGCGATCGCACGTTCGGCGGGAGTGGTTACTGACACCCGTCATCTTGATCAGCAGTACATCGATTACGAGAACAAGATCGCCTCGGAAATTCGGGCGAGGGGGCTATCAGGCGACATGCTCGATCTCGCCGTACGCGCTTCGGACCTCGGCGATATCCGGTCCGCGGTCACCGAGGCGGTCGAAGCTATCGGTCTCACGTGGGACCGCTTCGTGGAGGACCTCGGTCCCGCAGGATTGGTCGATTTCATGGACGATCTCCCGACTCGGCAGGTCACCAACGTGATGCGAGGAGCAAAGCTCCGTCAGACCGAGCAAAAATGGGAACTGCACGACCTCAACGACATCCTGGGGCTCGCCGTAGCCGCAGCATACTGCGACGTCGTCGTCACCGAGAAGCAGTGGGCGCACCGGTTCACTCAGGCGAAGATCGAGGCTCGTTACGGCACCACCATCCTGCGAAGCGTGGCGGATCTGACTGCGGTCCTTCAGCGTGCCGCCACCGCGTGATCTTGATGGAGCGGCGACATGCGTGCCCAACTCAGACGAGTGGCGAGCAGCGCCGAGCGGACCACCAACGTACGTAGCCGTCATAGTCGGCGCG
>JAKOMY010000219.1 GCA_022702225.1 Microbacteriaceae bacterium
GGATGCCGGTGATGGTGGTCGCTCCGGTGTCGGCGTTGATCGAGACGACCGAGATGCTGTCGAAGCGCATCGAGTCCCGCCCCTCACCGGAGTCGGCGCCGAGAAGGAGGATGTTGTAGTACCCGTCGGACGGCGGCACGACCGGCGCCGACTCGGCGAACAGCTCCGAGAACGCGTCGCGCGTCGTCCCCGCCGTTTGGGCTGCCCAGGCCGCACCCGAGCCGGAGAGCACGAGAAGGGCGACCGAGAGGATGGCCATGGCCACGCGGGAGAACGGCCCGACCTTGACGAGCCGGACCAGGCGCAGTGTGTCGATGGTCAGCACGACCCAGAGCACGACGTAACCGACGAGGGCGATCTGCACGAGCGTCAGAGGAAGGGGCCGGAACCAGGAGAGGAAGTCGGGGACGAACGACCCGGTGGCCAGTGCGAACAGACCGCTGGGCATGAGCAGCGCCCCGAGCCCCGCGAGCACGAGGATCGTCCACATCGCCAGGGTCGCCCCGAGACCGAACCGCCCGAGCCGCCTGTTGCCGGCCAGCACCTGGGCGGAGCCCGGGAGCAGGAAGTTCAGCGCAACAAGCCACCAGCCGCGGCGGGTCATGACGGGCAGCGAGGTGGCATCGGGGTGGCGCATCGGGCGCTGTTCGACGACGTGCGCGCGCGAGCGCGGCCGAGCTGCCGCCAGCGTCACAGGGAATCCTTCAGGCGTCGGTTCTTCTCTTCGACCTGCGCCTCGAGGTCGCGCGCATATGCTTCGACGCGCTCAGCGAGGTCGGCATCGGCGCTCCCGAGGATCCGGGCCGCGAGAAGCCCCGCGTTCTTGGCCCCGTTGATCGAGACGGTCGCGACGGGAATGCCCGCGGGCATCTGCACGATCGAGAGCAGCGAATCGAGGCCGTCGAGCGTCGCCAACTGCACCGGCACCCCGATGACGGGGAGGGCGGTGACGGATGCCAGCATGCCCGGCAGGTGCGCCGCACCCCCGGCCCCGGCGATGACGACGCGCAGCCCGCGCCCCCGAGCCTCGCGGCCATAGCGGATGAGCTTGTCGGGTGTGCGGTGCGCCGAGACCACCTCGACCTCGTGCGGGATGCCGAACTCGGTCAACACCTCGCTGGCGGCGTTCATCACGCGCCAGTCGGAGTCGGAGCCCATGACGACGCCGACCACGGGCGTCTCGGAAGAATGCAGCGGCCGGGTCACCGGTCCAGGGTAGGTCGACTCGCTGGAAGATCTCGGAACGGCGCGCAGCAGCACTAGGAAAGGCGGGCGATGCCCGTCGCCGTCAGACGTTCTGCGGCAGATCTCTCGCCAGTCGCTCCGCGTCCTCGGGGGCCAGGTTCAGCACCCCTCCCGCTTGCGCATCGACGTTGGGGTCCGGGTTCAGAAGACCCGAGATCATCTTGAGGAAATCCTTCTGCTCCGTCGTGATCGACACAGACTCGGGACCACACAGACGCAGGAAGACGAGAAGGTCGATATACGCCTGACTCGGGACGATCCATTCCTTGCCCCCGGGACCGACCGCGATCACGCCGGTACCCCACGTGTAAAGCCTGATGGGCCGGGTGTCATTCTCGATCTTGCGGAATAGCGCCTGCTGTGCGGCAGCATCGTACATGTCGTTCTCCTCCACGGGTGCGACGATGGGAGTCCCGTAGGCCCCATTCAGAAATTTAATCGGATCGATATTCGATCCACCTTTGAATGCTTCGAAGTGCAAATGCCGATCGTAAGCGTTGAGGTTTCCCCAACCACTTCCGCCCATACGGCCAATCTGCTGCCCAGTGGTAACTCGAGCCCCGGGCGAAATAAGCGGCGCTGACGAGAAATGGGCGTACAGCGTTTCAAAGCCAGAATCGTGCGCGATCTTCACGTAATTGCCCCACCCGTGTGCGTCCGAACTCGTGGTGCCCCACTGTCCTGCGACGACACGACCGGCCGCCACGGCGAAGACCGCCTGGTTCGGACCGCCCTGAGCGTCGCTTCCCATATGACGGCGCCCATTCGGACGGGAGTCGAGATACGCCGTCCCACCCTGACCGGTGTACACCCACGGATCGGTGGGGTAAACCATCCCACCCGCCGCCTGCTGCAGCGCGTTTGCCCGTGAGGACTCGACACCCGCGACGGCTATTCCGCCGGCAACACCGATGGCGACGAGCAGATCTCGACGAGTTAAGCGCGGTCCGACTTCTGCTGCGACGGCTATCGGCTCGTGACTCATATTGCGAACATAGCAACAGGACAGACCTTTCCGATGTCCCCCATTTTTCCTACATCGGCCGGCCCGCCGCATCTGCGAAGATAACGCTCTTCGCGCGCGATAAAAATTTGCCGTCGTCGAGGGGTGGATTGCTCGCTGTCAGAAAGAATTAAGGCTCGCCGCGCCCCTCAGGACGCACGGTCCGCCGCGCGCATCAGTCGAAGAACGCGGCGGCCGCGCGACCCTCGTAGACGACGTCGTCGAGGTCCTCACCGATGACGTTGACGTGACCGACCTTGCGGCCCGGACGCGGGGCTTTGCCGTAGGTGTGGATCTTCGCGGCGGGGTGCGCGGCCATCGCCGCGGAGA
>JAKOMY010000174.1 GCA_022702225.1 Microbacteriaceae bacterium
GACTGGCCCGCCACCCTCGATGCCCACGCTCGCGTGCATCTCGCACTCGTGGACGCGTCCGGCTCTTCGCGCATCGCCGAGGAGTACCGCCGCCTCGACGGCGAGATGCGGCTGCTGCTCACGCACGTGCGGCCGGCGTACGCATCGGGGGCACTGACGGAGGAGCACCGCGCGTACGTCGAGGAGGCGTTGCGAGACCCGGAGCGGGTGGTCCGCGCGCACCTCGAGCACTCGACGCGGGCGATCATCGACGGGCGCGCCGGTCGCTGACGAGCGCCCCGAGCGCCACACGACGACACATCGCGTCACGCCACGCAACGCCTCTTCGCCCCTCCCGCACCCCGGGTTAGCGTGGGGACACATCGCGGCGATCCGGGCGGTCCCGGGCCTCGGCTCATAACCGAAGGCGTGGCGGGTTCGACTCCCGCCGTCGCGTCTACGCCTCAGCCGAGACCGCGTCGGCGCCGGCACGTGGAGAGGGTCGCCGCTTTCGCACCTCGCGCAACACGATCTGCTCCGGGCACACCGTCGACAGGAAATCGCCCACCGACAGCGCCAGCCGTTCGCCGACGAGCGAGTACAGGATGCGGTTCGCGTCACGCCGCTCCGAGATGAGACCGGCTTGGCGCAGCACGCCGAGGTGCCGCGAGATGGTCGGCCCACTCGCGTCGAACCGCGCCGCGATCTCACCCGCGGCCATCTCGCCGTCTTTCAGATCTTGCAGGATCTGGCGCCGCGTGGGGTGCGCGAGAGCCGCGAAGATGTCGGATGCCGTGTCGGTCACGGGACCCAATCTAGCACTGTAGCTAAATTGCGTGTAGCTTCTTCGCTAAATAGCGAAGGATGACTCATGACCGAGCCGACGAACACGCGGGTCCGAAAGAACCCCGCATCCCGCCTCCCGCCGATGGCCGCGACGATCGCCCAACGCGTGCTCGTCAACTACCGCGTCGACCCCGACGTCGCCGGGCCTCTGCTGCCTCAGGGCTTGCGCCCCCAACTCGTCGCCGGCAGCGCGGTCGCGGGCGTCTGCCTGATCCATCTCACGGCTTTACGCCCCGCATGGTTCACCCCCGCGGTCGGACACCGCAGCCGGAATGCCGCGCACCGCATCGCGGTCGAGTGGAACACCGCAGACGGCCCGCGAACCGGCGTGTACATTCCCCGCCGTCACAGCTCCTCGCGCCTCGTCCGACTCGTCGGCGGTCGCGTCTTCCCCGGAACGCACGCCCCGGCGAGCGTCGACTTCCGCACCACCTCCGACGACCTCGCGGTCAGCGTCGATGCCGACGACCTGCGCGTGCGCGTCACGGCTCGCCGGGGTCCCGGCATCCCGTTCCACAGCCGCCTCTTCGAGACGCTCGAAGACTCGTCGACCTTCTTCCGGAAGGATGCCGTGGGGTGGTCCCCCACGCGCTCCGGCCCGCTCGAGGGCCTCCGGCTCGACACCGACGCGTGGCGCGTCGAGCCGCTCGCCGTCGCCGACCTCTCGTCGACCTTCTTCGAGACCCTGCCCGCCGGCGCCGCCGAGTTCGATCACGCCCTGCTCATGCACGACGTCCCGACGCGATGGAGCAGCGTTTCCGAACCCGCACCGGCCCCGTGACTGCTGCCAGACTGGACGCATGACCTCCCCCGAGCCCCAGGACGTACCCGTCGGCAGCGAGGGCATCCGCCTCGGCCAGTTCATGAAGTTCGCCAGCATCCTCGACTCCGGCGGAGACGTGAAAGAGGCGATCATCGACGGCTACGTCGAGGTCAACGGTGAGGTCGACCGCCGCCGCGGCCGCCAGCTTCAGGTCGGCGACGTCGTGACCTTCGAGGGGCGTTCGTTCCGCGTGCAGGCCTGAGCCGCACCGCGACGCGAAAGGCCCGCCACCCCGAAAGGGGAAGCGGGCCTCGAAGCACCCTGCGCTCGTGACACAGGATGCCGCTCGAGCTCAGTGCTCGTCGTAGTGATCGGCGTGCAGCGCGTGACGGTGTCCGTCGTGCACGTAGTCGGCGTGGCCGTCGTGCTCGACCTTCTCGTGACCGCAGTCATCGCCGTGGGCGTGCTCGTCGACGGTGTGCTCGGCCTTCGACTCGTGCTCGTCGTAGTGGTCGCCGTGGAGGGCGTGGTGATGGGTCCCGTGCACGTAGTCGACGTGGTCGCCGTGCTCGATCTTCTGGTGGCCGCAGTCGTCGCCGTGCGCGTGCTCGTCGACGGTGTGCTCGGCGTGGGTCTCAGCGATGCTCATTGTTCGTTCCCCTGGTCGTTCGGTTCCTGGACGTGGGCGATCGCATCGAGCACGACATGAGCGACGTGCTGGTCGGCGAGGGCATAGCGGATCTCTTTGCCCTCGCGTTCCGAGCTGACGAGCCCCGACTGCCGCAGGGTCCGCAGGTGCTGTGACACCAGCGGCTGCGAGAGTCCGGCGCGCTCGGCGAGCGCGCCGACCGTGAGCGGTTCGCGGCTCAGCAGCCAGACGAGCGCCAGACGCGACTCGTTGCCGAGAACCTTGAACAGCTCGGCGGCCTCGTCGAGCCCCGCGATCTTGTCCACGACACCTAGATCACCACACACATGCACGGATTGCAATGTGTTCACCTATCTGGGAACGGTTCTCGTTTCCGTTATCGCAGCGACCCGGCGATCACCCCTGCCGACCCTTGAAGCGGGGGTTGAGCTTGTTGATCACGAACACCTTGCCGCGCCGACGCACGACCTGCGCACCGGGCTGTTTCTTGAGGGACTTGATCGACGCTCGGACCTTCATGGCATCCTCCTTGTTGATAAGCGTTATCAATAACAAGCTAGAGTGTCCCCACTCCCCTGACAAATGAGAGGTGGATGCCATGCCCCGCACGATCGCCATCATGGGCGTGTGCGCCCCCGAGCGCCGGACCTACTCGGAACGGACCGCCGTCGCCCTGTCGCGGCCCCTTCATCTGCTGCGGTACGCCGACCTCCGCGTGCCCCACGCGCTCCCGCTCCCCCGGCCGCGCGCGGACGACACCGCGTCCGTGGTCGATCTCGGCACCGACGTCGACCTCATCCACTCGATCGCGGCACGCGGCGGATCCGAGGTCGAGGCGGTGTGCGTCGTCGACGCCCGCCACATGATCGGCGACCTTCTCGACGACGCCCCCCTGTCGGCATCCGCGAATCACGGTGACACCCGCGGTGACGTCGGCGCGCGGGCGCGTCAGGCCGCCCTCGCGCTGGAGCTCGCGACCCGCATCGTCTGGGTGAACTGGGAGCAGGTGCCGACCCCGGCGCTGGCGGTGCAGATGGCACTGGCCTCGCACCTGAACCCGACAGCGGTCGTCCGACTGTCGCGCGACCCGGTGAGCGACCTGCACTCGGCCGCGACGCACGAGGGCGAGATCCTGGAGCGCGCCGGATGGGTGCACGCCCTCAACGGCGAACACGACCCCTACATGCGCGACAACCGCGTGATGACGCTCCGCTACGAGCAACTGCGACCGTTCCACCCCGCGCGCCTCTCGGCGGCACTCGACCGGCTGGACGCGGGCGCTGCCGGACGCCTGGTGCGCTCGGCGGGCTTCTGCCGCCTGGCGTCTCGCCCCGGCATCCTGGCTCGGTGGGAGCACGTGGGCTCCGCGATGTGGATCGAGCCGCTCGGCACCGACGACGGCCGCATGGGCATGGGCCAGGAGATCGTCTTCACCGGACTCGATCTGTCGGCACCGAAGCTCGCGCACGTCCTCGACCACGCGGCCCTCACCGACGACGAGCTCGCCGACGGGCCCTCGGCGTGGCTGGCGTTCGATGACCCCCTGCCTGCCTGGCCCGCGGTGGATTCGTCGATCCCGGATGCCACCGACTGACCGTGTCAAGCCGGTCGCCCGCACCGCACCGGAGGAGGAACGTGAGCGCATGAGCACTCCTGACATCCCCTCCCGCCACTCCGACGACGCTCGCGCCGACTCGGCCGCCCCCACCGACGCCGTGACCGACGAGGTCCGCGAAGACGCCGCCGAAGCCGAGGAGCACGTGAGCCTCGACGACCACACCGGCGACGCCCTCGACGGCGACGACGCTCCCGCCGCCGACCCCGGGTTCCCGGCGGCCGAAGGACACGCCTGAGTCTCGCAACGAACCGGAGGGGCGCCCATCCTGATCCAGGAGGGCGCCCCTCGCCCGTTTGCGCGCACACGGCCACCGCGAGCGATGACCGGCGGCACGCCCGGCGGGCGACGGCGGCCGACGGGCCGCGCTAAGCGATGCGCGTCCCCGGCGGGAGCCTCTTCGCGGGCGTGCGCGTGCGGGCGACGCCCCATGCGAGCAGACCACTCGCCAGCAGCAACTGGACGAACAGCCCGACGAACCAGCTCGGCGCGGTGCCCGCGACTCGCTGCTCGGTGCTCGGGTAGGCATCGACGTTCCACCCGCGGGATTGAGCGCATCCGTCGAACGACGTGGTCGCGTCGGGAGCGATCTGCGCCAGACGGACGCCGGAGGCGATCTGCGAGAACAGGTCGGTCGGGTAGCCGTCGACGTACGTCGGCGGAGTCGCGTCGGCGAGGATCACGAAGGGGTTCGCCGCGAGGATCCACCACACGCGATCGAAACGCGGCTGCTCGGAGAGGGTGCGGGACTCGACGCACGGCAACTGGTCGTAACTCGGGCAGTCGGTCGAGCGCACCGGGGCGCCGGGGTCGCACCCGGCAGGGATGGCGTTCCAATCGACCTCGCGGCTGATCGTCGTCGTCTGGGTGCGCAGAGCCGCACCCCCGAGCCCGAAGGCGATGAGCGTCCCCACCGTCAACGCCGCCACCAACAGATACGTCGACGCGACGGAGAAGATCGGCCGGGCGATCACCGCGCTCAGCCCCACCCCGATCGCTGCGACGACGCCGACCTCGATGATCAGGATGCCGAGCGACGTCACGATCGCGCCGGGGTTGAGCTCTCCGGCAAGGGTCGCAACGACGAGGAACGGCAGCGCCACCACGAGGAAGGCCAGTCCCGAGATCCACGCGGCGAGGAACTTGCCGATGACGATCTCGGCCGTCGTGACGAGAGTGACCTGGACGGGGGCGAGGGTCGCCGCATCCCGATCGCCGTTCACCGCGCTGCCGCTCAGCGTCGGTGAGACCAGCAGCGTAAGCAGCAGCACGAGCATGATGACGAGCGAGAAGAACCATTCGCTGCCGCCCGTCGTGAGCGAGAACGCGGCGAACGAGAGGCTCAGCAGGGCGATGAGGATGACCGCGAAGATCCCGAGCAGCACGTACCAACCGACGGAGCGCACGCGCTGACGCAGCTCGATGCCGATGATCGTGCGAAGGCGATGCAGGTTCACGAGGCGCTCCCGTCGTCGGTACGGTCGGCGGGCGGCTGCCAGGAGCCGGGTGGTGCGGGATCGACCACGGGCGCGGAAGGGCCCTCGGGGGCGGAGGCACCCTCGGGGGCGGACGGCGATGCGTCGGCCCGCAGATCGAGGAACGCGTGCTCGAGATCGCCGACGGCCGGGGCGAACTCGACGATCGGCAGCCCCGCGCTCACGAGCGAACGCAGACCCGCGACGGCGCCCGCCTCGTCGACGAAAGGCACGAGCACGTCACGCCGGTCGACGCGCACCTCGCCGGCCGTGCGCCCGAGGGCGGCCGCGACGTCGTCGCGCACCGCGTCCGGGGAACGCGCGACGTCGGCAGGGACCCGCACCCGCCACACCCGCACGCGGGTCGCCGCGGCCGCGACGCGGTCGGTGCCGACGGTGCGCCCGTCGACCAGGAAGACGGCGTCGTCGACGACCTCTTCGAGCTCCGCGAGCACGTGGCTCGAGATGAGGATGGTGCGCCCCTCGGCCGCCAGCCGCCGCAGCAGCACGCGCAGTGCGATGCGCGCTTGAGGGTCGAGGCCCGAGGCGGGCTCGTCGAGCAGCAGCACCCGGGGGTCGTGCACCAGAGCACGCGCCAACGCCAGTCGCTGCTTCTGCCCTCGTGACAGAACCCGGGCGGGAGAGGCGGCGAGCGCGCCGAGGTCGACGAGCTCCAGCAGGTGGTCGGCCCGGGCCCGCGCGTCCTCGCGCGCGAGGTCGTAGAGCTGCGCGGTCGCCACCAGCACCTCGCGCGAGGTGAGGCTCGGCCAGGCGCCGAGGGAATCCGGCATCCATCCCAGAAGACGACGCGCGCCGGCGGGGTCGGACACGGGGTCGATGCCACCGATGCGCATCTCGCCCTCGTCGGGTCTCAGGAGCGACGCGAGCATGAGCATGAGCGTCGTCTTGCCCGAACCGTTGGGCCCGACGAGTCCGGTGACCCGGCCGGGCAGGGCCGTGAACGTCACCTGCTGTACGGCGTGCACCGCTCCGAAGGAACGTTTGACTCCCGCGACGTCGATACCGGCATCCATAGCCTCACCATAGAGGGAGCCTCCGACACCGCCGAGGACTCTCGTCGTCGAGCGGCCGTCACGCGCCGATGATGGCGAGGTTCACCAGGGCTTTTCGCTCGGTCGCCGCCCGCGCGTGTCCTCGATGCGCTTCAGGATGCCGCGAGCGCCCGCCCCAGCGCGTCGCCCGAGGTCCACGCCGTGCGGACGGCGGCGCTGTCGCCCCACGCGTCCCCGCAGGCGGAGAGCCCCGGCGAGCGGAAGAACGGTTGCCCGGTCGTTTCGACCGGCCGGGCGAAGGTCCAGCGATGCGCGTGCGTCGACACCGGTTCGACATCGATGCCGAGCAGCCGCCGGGTCGCCGCGAGCACCGGGGCGATGGCCGCCTCGGGGTCGTCGAGGTGCTGTCGGGCGCGATCGGCCGTGGTGTGGACGACGAGCACGGCAGCGTCGTCCCCGCGGCGGTCGCCGTCGTCGGCGAGGAACGACACGTCGGCGTCGCCGTCGGCGAAGGCGCCGTGCAGGTCGGCATCCCACTGCCGCTGATCCCACCGCAGGACGACGGCGATCACCGGATCCCACTCCTGGGCGCCGCCGGGCGCCTCACCGGTCAGTCGCGCCGCCTGCGGAGCCGGCATCGCCAGGACGACCTCGCCCGCATCCTCACCGTCGACCCGGAAGGGCCCCGCGCTTTCGACGACACGCTCCGACGAGACCTCGAGCCCCTCGGC
>JAKOMY010000242.1 GCA_022702225.1 Microbacteriaceae bacterium
CATCCCGTGACTCGGCGCGATGCTCTTCGTCGGCCCGGGCCCGCTCGGGGGCGGCAGGCGGGACGTGCGCCGGAGGAGCCCAGTCGCTCGCCGAGGGCACGGCGTCCGCGAGGGAGGGGGAGGGCGCGGCGAAGGGGACGGCGACCGGCGCGGACACGGGCGCGAGCGGCGGAAGGGGGGCGGCGGCATCCGGAGACGAGTGCTCGGGAACCTGCTCGGGTGTCCATCCGCCGATCAGCGGCACATAGGGACCCTCGTAGTCCTTGCCGCGTCGGACGGGCGCGGAGTTCTCGTCGGGGAGCGCGGTGCGGCGTTCCCCGTGCCAGCGCGCGGAGCCGAAGCCCAGGATGCTCGCCCACACGACCGGGAAGAGGGCGCCCACGACGGTGAGACCCGCCCCGACGCCGAAGCCGGTGTTGATGCGGTGGACCGCGACGATGAACACCGCGACGAAGGCGACGAAGCCGAAGATCGGAACGAGGTTCAGCAGGACCAGCCACGGCGAGAACCCGCCGGCTTTGAGCACGGTCGCCACGTTCAGGACCGGAACCCAGGCCTTCCAGGCGGGTTCGCCGATCTTGCGGAAGAGCGCCGCGAGGGCGATCGCGAGCCAGACGTACAGCACGACGACGAGAGCGAACGACGTCGCCCCGAGAACCACCATGGTCGAATCGGTCATGTCGTGTCGCGGTCCACCAGGGCGGTGGAGCGCTTCCCCCTCTCGTCGCGGTGCGGCGACCCCCGCCGCGAGGGGCGTGGGGCGAGGAACCGCAGGAACGATCTCAACGATACGGCCGCGCGCACGCGCCGCCAGAAACCCCGCTGACGGGCCAACGCGCGTCGTTCTTCGTCGACGATGCTCCAGAAGGCCCCGACCTCGTCGGGGTCGACGTCCTCGGACGAGAACACCGCGCGGTCCGCTCCATCCGCCAGGACGGTCCCGGAGGCAGTGGCGAAGGCCTCGGCCACCTCGCGTCGGGTCGGTGCGCGCGGAACGGTGCGTCCCGCGTCGATCCCCGCATCGACGTACTCGTCCCAGCCTCCGGCGATCGCCGAACGGGGATCCGGATCCCGGCGACGTCCACGGCGGCGGAGAGCCTTGGCGATCACGACGGCGAAGAAGGGGCCGAAGAGGACGAGCAGGATCAGCAGCGAGATGCCCGCGATACGCAGGCTCGCCCACAGCCAAGCCAGGTCTACGCCGTCGTCGACGCGCGGATCGTCGTTGGTGGAGTTGTCCTCCTGCACCGGCTCGGGAGGCACGACCTCCTCGACGGTATCGGGGCGGACCTCGGTGACGTTCTCGGGATCCTGCTGCTGGGTGACCTCGAGGCTCGGCGACTGCTCCCACTGGGGGGTCACATCGACGGGCGCCCACCGCCCGTCGGAACCCTGAACCTCCGTCCACGCCGACAGGTCGCGCGCCCGGCACTCCCCCGCCTCGCACGTGGCGAGGTTCGGATCGCTGGAGACCAGCCGCGTCCCCACCACGACACGGGCGGGGAAGCCCAGCTCGTGAGCGATCAGGGCCGTGGCGACGGCGAACTGCTCATCGTCGCCGACGGCCGCGACGAAGTTGCCCGAGGCTGCGGCACGGGGGTCGTCCTCTCGCTCGAGCAACCGCTCGAACATGCGGTCGATGCGCGCCAGCGAGTGACCGGAGGCACTGGGTTGCAGCTGGTAGCCCGACAGGGCGGAGGCCCACTTCGGCGTCGGCCCTCCCTCCGGCGCCAGGCTGTGGCTGAGGTATCCGCGCTGGCGGAGCATCTGAACGAGGCTCTGGAGCGCCGCCCCGTCGTTGCCGGTCGCGTGCTCCTGAACCCAGCGGCGAAGGTTGTCGCCGCCCGCGACCCCGTCGCCCGCACCGGGCGGGGTCATCGAGGCGAGGTCGACGGGGGCGGGCTCGACGGCGTCGAGCCGGTAGCGGTCACCCGCGACGAGTCCGCCGTCGGCGGTCTGCACTCCCGCGTCGGCGTCGGAGCTGTAGTAGAAGCGGTCGGCGAGGACGCCACGACGGTCCCCCTCGAACGTCGCCGAAGCGAGGCTGCCGGCCGTCGGCATCCAGATGCCCCCGAGATCGACGATCTCGATGTCCGCCTCGACGGGGCGTCCCTCCCCCGCATCCCGCGTCGACGGCAGGCGCACGAAGCCTGCACCCTCGTCACCCGACGCGCGAAAGATTTCGCCGTCGTAGGTGTCGAGGGTGGCGATCCGGATGCGATCGGGCTCGGCACCCGTACCGCCGACCCGGAAGAGCACCTCGTCTGATCGCGCGTCGGAGAACATCGAGCGGTACTGCGAGAGCGGGCTCACGGCCTCGGCGATCAGCCGCTCGGGCCCCGCCGCCGATCGGAGCACCTGACGGTCGGCGTTCCGAGCAGCCGCGGGCACAACCGCGACGGTGACGGCCACGGCGACGAGGAGCATCGCCGCGCCGAGCACCAGCCTGCGGCGATCCGCCCGCGAACGGCCCGGCGCGACGGGAACGGCCGAGACGTCGCTCGCCCGGCGCAGGGCGCGTCCGCGTTCGTCCTGCGCGCGCCACGCCAACCACAGCACCGCTGTCAGGAGAGCGCCGATCCCGATGGCGGTCTCTGCGGGGGCCGGGAGGTCGACCGGCCCGATCGACAGGGGCGCGCTCGTCGACGTGCGTCCGAAGAACAGCCCGAAGCCGGTCATGCCGAGACCGCCGACGACCGCGAACGGCGCCCAGCGATCGCCCCGGATGGCGAGAGCGGCGGTGACGGCCGTGCCGACGAGGAAGATCACGAGCGCGGGGATCAGCAGGTTGCGGTAGGCCCCGACCGGCAGATCGACGGTGACGAGGTCTTTCCACGCGACGACGACACCGGCGAAGGACTCCCCGAGCCCGCGCAGGATGTCGAGGGGAGACGTCAGACGCGACGGAACGGCGAGCGGTACCGCCAAGACGGTGAAGGCCCCCAGCAGACTCGCGGCGAGGGTCCAGCCGCTCCATCGGCGCCACGACACGACGCCGACGACGGCACCCGCGACCACGACCGAGACGATCACGAGCAGAAGGAAAGACCACGACGCGTAGACCGGCCACGCGGCAATGGTGGCGAGGACGACGGACACCGCCGTGTAGATGGCGGCGGCCGCGTACCGCGGCAGGTTGGTCTCGCGGCGACGGGCTGTCGCGCGCGAGCTCCGACGATCGCTCATGAGGTCGCTCCCCGGACCAGGAGACCCGAGAGGTCGTCGAGGGTGCCGATCGTCAGCACCGTCAGTCCCGCGACGTTCTGCATCCTCGGGTGGGCGCGCTCGTCGCAGATGACGGCGGCGACCGAGGTGTCGGCGGGGAAGGCGAGGGCAGCCTGACGCAGGCGGGTGAGAGGGACGGTCGCGCCGACGACCACGAACGCGATCGAGAGACGTTCGTTCGCCTCGGATGCCAGACGGCAGACGTCTTCGACGGGCATCGTGTTCTCGTGTCGATCGATGGCGCTGAAGCCGTCGAGCATCGTGCGCGGTGCGACGACCGGGATGTGACGGATCGCGCGCAGGCGCCCCTTGACGACCCGCGGGATCTCCGACCCCGTGACGATGTCGATGTCGCGCGCGTCGCGGACGGCGCGCAGACCGAGCGAGGCTGCGGCCGAGACGGCGAGCTCGTACTCGTCGGCATCCGTGTACTCCTGTGTCGCCGCGGCGAGCACGACGGCCATGCGCGAGCGTCGGGATTCCTCGTACTGCCGCACCATGAGTCGACCCGTCTTGGCCGTCGACTTCCAGTGCACCTGCCGGCGCGAGTCGCCGGGGACGTACTCGCGGATCGCGTGGAACGACATGTCCGCATCGACGAGGCGGCGGGTGGCGTTGCCCTCGAGGTCGCGGACGAGACCGGCGCTCGTGGAGGGAAGCCCCACCGTACGAGGGTGCACGAAGAGATCGTGGACGTCGTCGAAGGCGTGCTCGCGCCGGAGGAGCCCCACCGGGTCGCTGCGCACCGTCGTCACGGGGCCGACGCGGACGACGCCGCGCGGTAGCGGCGGGATCTCGAGCGGCTCGGCGGAGCTCTGCCCGGGGCGGAGGAACGGCACACCGAACTCCACGAGGCCACGACCCACGGGGATGTCGAGGCGACCGGGCAGGGCGGGTCGCGAACTCTCGTTGCGCACGACGATCTCGCCCGTGACGCCGTTGCCCGCCGTCACGCGCTCGTGATCGAGCGCCAGGTCGACCTCGTACGCCCGAGCACCGAAGAGGAAGGGCACGCTCATGACCAGCAGCAGCAGGGCCGCGCTTCCGGCGACCATCCACTCGACCCACCCGAACAGCACCCCGAAGAGCAGGCCGATGGTCGCGGCGACCACGACCACCGCTCCCGCGGGGCGTACCGTTCTGCCGGCCCATCTCACGGCGGCGGAGATGGCCTCGGTCGTGACACGCCACCATTCGGCGACCTGGACCACCGCGCGCACGATGCGACGTTGTCGACGCACCGCGGTCGAGGTGACGGAGGTGCGCGAACCGGTCGCCATGGTGCCCGCGGAGGTCCGGGTGAGACGCGACTCGGTCAGATTCAGATCGGGCACGGCTCACCCCCCGAGCGGGGCGGGGCGGCCACGGGACGAAGCATCGTCAGGCGCTCTCGCGCTGCGAGGGCGGCTGGGTGTCGAGCAGGACCTGGCCGATGACGGCCTCCTGGGTGACGCCGTCGAACTCGGCCTCGGGGTGCAGGATGAGGCGATGCGCCAGCACGGCGACGGCGAGAGCCTTGACGTCGTCGGGCGTCGCGTAGGTGCGCCCCTGCGACGCCGCGCGAGCGCGAGTGGCTCGCGTGAGGGCGAGAGCCCCGCGGATACTCACACCGAGGCGGACCTCATCGGCCGTGCGGGTGGCATCCACAAGACGGGCGATGTAGTCGAGGACGAGGGCGTCCACGTAGACGGATGCCGCGAGGTCGGCCATCCCGACGAGGGCCTGAGGCGTGATGATCGCACGCAGTTCCGCCGTGGCCACCGGCGCTCCGTCGAGGATCCGGACGGTCGCCGCGTGGTCGGGGTAGCCGAGGGAGGTGCGCAGCAGGAAGCGGTCGAGCTGAGCCTCGGGGAGACGGTAGGTGCCGGCCTGCTCGACAGGGTTCTGCGTGGCCAGCACGAGGAAAGGCACACCGACCTCTCGCGAGACGCCGTCGATGGTGACCTTGCCCTCTTCCATGACCTCGAGCAGAGCCGACTGCGTCTTCGGGCTCGCACGGTTGATCTCGTCGGCGAGGACGATGTTGGCGAAGATCGGGCCGGTGTGGAACTCGAAGGTTCCCGTCTTCTGGTCGTACACGGTGATGCCCGTGATGTCGCCCGGAAGCAGATCGGGGGTGAACTGGATGCGCGTGTTGGTGCCCTGGACGGACGACGCGACGGCGCGGGCGAGCGAGGTCTTGCCGGTACCCGGGACGTCCTCGAGCAGGACGTGGCCGTCGCTGAGCATGGCGGTGAGCACCAGTTCGACCACGTGCCGCTTGCCGAGGACGGCGCGCTCGACGTTGTCGGCGATCTGCGAGAAGGTCTGGGAGAACCAGGTGGCCTGCTCCTGGGTGATCGTCATGTCGGAATCCTTCGGTGGGCGAGAGCGGGAAAGGGGCTGCCGGGAGGGCTCAGGACGAGGGGTTCGTTGTCGGGGTGCCGGGCTTGCACTCGCCGCCGAAGTCGTCGGACGCGGAGTCGAGGTTCCACCCCTGAGCGGACCAGTCGACGGTGACGCGGATGCGATCGACACGGGTGGCGCCCACCGGAACGGCCGTCGCGGCTGCGCCTTCGGCTCGCGGCAACTGCGCGTTGTTCTTGTCGAAGTAGCGCGCGTTGTCGTAGTTGAAGGTGACCTTGGCTTTGTCGTTGCTCGACGACCCACTGGCGCTGAGCGTCTTGCCGCCCTCGCAGCTCGCGACCTTCCACGAAGCCTGCACCTGGTAGGGCGCGCTGCCGCTCGCAGGTGTCACGGGGGCGTACTCCGACTGAGTCCCCCAGAGGTCGTGCTGGAAGTAGACCTGGATCCTGGGGTCGCTGTCGAAGATCGAAGGGTTCGGCCAGTTGACGTACTTGACGCTGTTGTACCGCGGGGGCGGATTGCCTTCGTTGATACGGTCGACGCGCCAGCGTGCGGTGTTGTCGCCACCGATGTCGGCCCTCGACCCGACGCGGAAGGTGTAGCCCTTGGGGGCCGCCTTGCTCTGCTCGGCGTTGATCTGCTTGTCCTGGCTCACCGATCCGTAGGCGCGGCCGTTGAACCACGACTCGGCGCACATGGTGAACGTGTAGGTCTCGCCGTCGCCGAGGGTCGTGAACTTCTGGGTGTCGCCGCCGCTACGCGGGACGCAGGGAAGACCCTTCTGGACGATGTTGAAGCGCACCTCGGAATCGGTGCCGTTCTGCTGCGCGGTCGCATGGGCATCCACGGTCGACGTGCCGTTGCCGTTCGACGTCGAGGTCAGCGTGAGGTTCGGATTGGTCGGTGCACCGACGCCGTGCGCGGTGCCGGTGTACACGTTCCCGGCCGTCGCACCGCCGAGCCCCGGAGGCACGGTGAAGCGGGAGATCGGCGTGACGGTGACCTGCGTCGCCGCATTCGAGCCGACGCGGAACCGCGCCACCTGCACGACGTCCTGGTTGCGTCCGACGCTCACCTGGATCTTGTCGCCCGCGGCGCTGGCGATCTCGAGCGTGCCGGTCTCAGCGCTGTCGACATCCTTGATGACGAGGTCGGCGAGGTTTCCCTCTCCCCCGGTCTGCGTGGGCGTGAAATCCATTCCCTTCGGGGCGTTCGGGGGTCGGTACGCCCATCCGGTCGTACGCACGGCCATCTTGGATTCGCCGACGCTGTTCACCGCGTTCACGACGTATTCGCGCTGCTCACCGTTGGGCGCCGAGATGGGCGGGCAGCTGCCGTCGGCGCCGCACTGGCCCACGACAGCGCCGTTGTAGCGCACCGTGAAGCCCGAGATGGCGGGATAGGCGCGTCGCGCCTCGCCGGGGTCGACGCGGAGCGTGACCGAGCCGTCGGCGTACGCCGTCTGGCGCACGCTCCCCGGCGGGCGCGGGAATCCGAGCAGGTCGAGCACGACGCGCGCGTCGCGCGTCGAGGCCGTCGTGCGGCCCTGCGCGTCGCGGAGCGTGACGCTCGCGCTACAGGTGGCACCGGGAGCATCGTCGCTCCACGAAGCCACCACGCTCGAGGTCGAGGCCACGCCGAAGGTGACGCCGGCGCACGCCGCGGTCGGTCGCACGTCGACGACCTCGAGGGGCGTGCGCGGCAGCGGGTTGACCTCGCCGCTGGTTCCGATCACATCGATCGAACAGCTGGTTCCGCTGGCTTGAGAACACTGGCGCGAGGTCGTCCCACCCTGCGGCAGGGTGGACGGAGCCGCTCCCACACGCAGCACGAGTCGCGCCGGAGCGACCGCGTTGTGGCTGGTGACCGAGATGATCGCGGCGTTCTCGGTGCCCGGCACCGAACGGTCGTTACCGGTGACCGTGACGATCGACCCGTCCAGCGAGACGCTGAAGGCGGATCCGCCGTAATCGAGGGCGTAGCGGATGCCGTTCCAATCCTCGCGCCCGAGCTGCCAGCTGGTCATGTTGCGCAGATCGAACGTGGCGGTCTCACCCGGGCCGACCGTCAGGGCGGCGGGCTTGAGCTCGGGCTGCGGATCGCGGGCGACGATGCCGATGGGAACGGAGACCACCGTCCACTCCTCGGTGCCCGCGATGCGCACCGGCACCTGGCACGCGTCGGTGTAGGGGGATCCGGCCCCGGCGTCGTAACGAACGGTCGTCCCCGACACCGAGCACCGGCCCTCGGCGCGGACGCCCGTCGCGGACACGTCGGTCCCCACCTCGAGGGTGGCTCGGCGCGGGAGGGCGACGAGGTTCGCCATGTCGAAGTCGACCGACGCCAACTCATCGACGCGCTGCGCTGCGCCCGGGCGCAACGAGAGGCTGAGATCGTCGTCTCCGGGGACACGCAGGAAGGCGTACGTGGTCACGTCGGTGTCGCCCACGCGGCCGGTGACGGCGAACGGGATGACACGACGAGTGGCGGGCAGGGTGCCCGAGATCTGCCGGCCGCTCAGAGTGACGTCGGTGGGCTGGCCCCACAGCGACACGCCGAGGTCGGCGACCTCTCCGCCGGACCACGTGGCTTTACCCGCGAGCACGTCGATACCGGTCGTGAAATCGTCACGGTTCTCGACGGTCAGCACGGTGTCGGTGACGACCGGGTAGTCGGGGACGTTCTCGCGCACGACCTTGACGACGATGAGTCCGCGGCCCGTGTTACCCGAGTCGGATGCCACGTCGTAGAGGAACGACATCGTTCCCGGCTGTTCGCCGGCTTCGATCACCACGCCGGTGTCGGACACCGAGTCGATGTAGCCCTTCAAGCGCGCGTACTCGGGGTTGTCGCTCTCGTCCACGAGCTTCTCGGGCAGGTCGGGACGTACACCGGTGAGGGTGAGGCGGCCCTGCGTGGGGTCGATGTCATTGGCCAAGGGGCTCACACGGATCGTGCGATCGACGCCGGCCTGGACCTGCACGTAGTCGGTGAAGGTGATGGGGCTGGGGTTCGCCTCGGCGTCCAGCACACCGATGCGAACGGTGCCCTCGCCCGTCGCCCCCGAGGAATCGGACACGCGGTAACGGAACGAGACCTGGCCGCGGTCACCGGGCACCGACGAGTACAGGATGCTGGAGCCGTCGGCGGAGATGGATGCCGTACCCCTGTTCGGCTGCGCGACGATCCTGTCGAGCGTGACGGCGTCGCCGTCGGGGTCGACCCCGAACCCATGGAAGTCGATCGAGGTGGTGCCGCCGCTGAGAACCCGTCCCTCGAGGGTGTCGGGCAGCGGCGCGCGGTTGGCCTCTCCGCCCAGGACGGTGATGTGCACCGTCGCTTCGTCCCACAGGGCGGGAGTACCCGTCGTGTAGACGCGGTACGTCACTTCGTACGAGCCCGCCGTGGTGGGGGCGAGGTAGCGGAGCACACCCCCGGAGGTGAAGGCGAGGGCATCGCTCGCCGGTTGGGTCTGCACGCTCGAAGGATCGAGGGTCGGGCGTCCCCCCGCCGGGGAGATGTCGTTGTCCAGGACGGGGATGTCGATCTGAGCTCCGACGCGGACCGTGACGTTGTCGTCCACCGCGATCGGGGCGATCTCGGGCGCGGGCGGCAGAAGGTACACCGTCGCCTCGCCGGCCACGCGCGAACCCTCGTCGTCCGTCCCGTCGCTCACCGTGTAGGCGACGGTTCCGAGCAGCCCGGCCGAGCCGTCGGCGGTGCTTCCCGACACGCGCAGGTCGTTCTGTCCCACGGTGTCCACCGTGAGCGAGGCGCCCTCTTGAGCGTTCGCCGCCACGTCGCTGAGCAGCAGCACACGGCCGGTCGGGTTGGACACGGCGCTGAAGACGTCGAGCGTCGCGTCTTCCTGCGGCCGGACGAAGGCCACCACCGGCGAGGTCGCGAGCTGGGCGGGAGCGTCGGCGGGGAGAAGCGTGATGCGCGCCGTGCCCGTCGCGTCGCGGCCACCGCCGTTGACCGTGAAGTCGACGCGATACACGCCGGGCTGGTTCGCCGCGAAGTCGAAGGTGGTGGTGCCGCCGACGGTCGTCGCCGTGGCCGCCGCGTCGTCGAGGACGCGCACCGAGGTGAGGCTGACGTTTCCGGCCGTGCCCGTCACGTGCGGGCCCACATCGACCGCGACGGTGGATCCGACGGTGTCGATCCTCGCGAACGACTGCACCGCGAGCGTGGGGTCGGGTGCCACCCGGATCACGAGGGGTTTCGTCGTCACCGCGCCCTGGGTGTCGGCGACCGTGACGTCGAGCTGGATGTTCTGCTCGCCGCCGGAGCCGTCGTCGGCGTGCTGGTAGACCACGTCACCGCCGGGCGTCGCGGCGACCGTGCCGACGCCGCCGGGGTTGTCGACCGAGAGCAGCAGCAGCGGGTCGCCGTCGGGGTCCACCCAGCCGGGGAGCACGGGGACCGTGATCGTGCCGCCGCGGGCGACCTCAGGGGTCGGCCACGGCTGCAGGCACTTGTCGACGCCGCACCAGACGGGCGCCGCGTTGGACTGCGAAGGCGAGACCGTGAGCGTCACCGTGGCCGGCGCGGAATTGAGCCCGTCGGCGGCGGTGCCGTCGGTCACGGCGTACGAGAACGTCGCGCTGCCGGTCGCGCCCGGAGCGACCCGCACCGCGAGACGCTGACCGGAATCGGTGACGGTGAGGCTGCCGAAACCCGGATCCAGGCCGGTGACGCTCTCGGAGATGATGCTGAGGACGTCCTCGTTGGGGTCGTGATCGTTCAGAAGGACGGGCAGCGTCGTGAGCCGACCGGGCCGGACCCCGAACGCGTCGGGCTCGGCGATGGGCGGCTTGGGGTCGAGCACCACGCTGAGCTTCTCGTCGCTTTGGACAGCCGTCTGCTCGGTGCGATCGTCGAGCGACCAGTTCTGGCTCGAAGCGACGAGCGCACCGTCGGGAACAGTCCACACCCAGCCCGTGCGCGTCTCGTTGAGGATCACCGCGTGATCGGTGGCCACGAAGACCGGTCGACGCTGGTCGGGCATGGTCGCCCCGCCGTAATCGAGATTCGTCTCGCCCTGGTCGGAGCGCCAGAGGGTTCCGCGCGCATCACCGGGGAGGAGCCAGGCGGCGTAGGCGACACCCTGATGCGAGAGGGGGCGCGCGGGCTGACCGAGCACGTTGCCGCCGCCGCCGACCTCGCGCCTCGGCTCGGAGCCGTCGGCAGGGATGCTCCAGAGCGACTGGTCGTCCGCCACGTACACCGCGCGCGCGTCGGCGTCGGCGTCGGCCACCACGAGCTGATCCGCCGCCTCGATGGTGACGGGATCCTCTCCGCGCACCCACACGCGTCCGGCGTCGGCATCGACGAGGACCCAGGTGTCTCCGGCGGCGGACAGCACAGGTGCGGCCACGTCCGCGTCGAGGGCGTCCCGCCCCCGCAGTTCGTCTGCCTCGATGTCGTAACGAATGACGGAGCCGTCCGCGGACGAGTACGCGAAGAGCATGCCGCGGGCGTCGAGGGCGATGGCATCCGCGGTGTACGAGGGGGCGTTCTCGTCCTGTGAGGTGTCGAAGGGGTCGAGCTCGGTGGGCTTCTGCCCCGCCTGGCTCAGTCGGCTCGCGAACAGGGTGCCCGTGTCGGTGCGATAGACCGCGTAGTCGCCCGCCGTGGCCACGGAGGTCGTGCCCGGCGGCGTGTCGGGGGCGGCCTCGAGCTGGTCCTCGGAGAGATCGACGGGTTGCGCCTCGTTGATGCGGGTGAGCTTACTGAAGCTGTCCGTGAAGAGGTAGGCGCCGTCACCGCTCTGCGCGACCTGGCTGGGGTTGCCGGCGGTGCGCACCGTGTCGAGCTCGCCGACGGTGGTGTTCACGCGTGCGTAGCGCTGACCGTCGCCGGTCTGCAGTGCCCACACCGACGTGTCGACCTCGGGGGTCTGCTGGGCGTCGAGCCCGGGCCACACGATGCTCGCGGTGATGACCAATGCCCCGGCGGCCAGGGTCGAGGCCATACCCACGATGGTCCTGCGCTTCATCGGAGCACCCCCGTCGCGAACAGCGCCGCCACGACGACGGCTCCGGCGGTCACGAGGGTGGCCGACGCCAGTATCCACGGCAGTGCCCTGGATCCGCTCGAGACCGGCGTGGCGATGTCGGTGTCTTCGTCTCGGACGTAGCCCGCCATGCCGGACGTTCCACGGAGCTTGCGCGCACCCTCGCGCTCGATGCGCGACCGCGCGGGACCGCGAAGGGTTCCGTCGGAGAAATCGACCGATCGAGCAGCCGGCGCCCACTCCGCGGCGGGCACCTCGAGCGGCGTCGCGGGCAGGCCGCTCTCGACCTGCACCGCTTGAACGGCCTCGCCGAACTCGCGCGCGCTGGCGTAACGGTCGGCCGGGTTGCGCGACATCGACTTCGCGAGCACCGCCTGCAGCGAGGCCGGGACATCGCTGCGGGAGATGTCGGTGTACGTGGCGCGCGCGATCCGGCGGCGCAACTGCTCGCGCGAGTTCTGCCCCTTCTCTCGTCGCTCGAACGGGCTCTGTCCCGCGAGCAGCGAGTAGATCGTGGCGCCCAGGCTCCACACCTCGCTCGACACGGTACCCGCGGTCTGTTCGGCGACGACCTCGGGCGCACTCCACGGCACCGACATGGCGAGCATCTCGTCTGCTCCCTGTCGCACGAGGGAGGAGGAGATCCCGAAGTCGGCGAGCACCGGCGCCCCGAACGTCGTCACGAGGATGTTGCTGGGCTTCACGTCACGGTGGATGAGCCCGGCGTGGTGCGCCGACTCGAGGGCTCCCGACATGCGGACGCCGATCGACAGCACTTCGGCGACGGGGATGCGCTCGACGCGGTATCGCTGCGCGAGGGACCCCGGGCAGAACTCCATGACGATGTACGGTCGGCCATCGGCCGAGATCCCGGCCTGGTAGACGGTGACGATGGACGGGTGCGCCGACAGGTGCGCGAGAACGTCGGCCTCGGCGTTGAACATGCGCAACAGGTCGGCGTCGCGCACGTCGCTCGGGAGCACCTTGACCGCGACGTCACGACGCGGCATGTCCTGCCCGTACAGGAAGACATCGGCGAACCCGCCCGACCCCAAGGGCCGTATGTACGCCAGGCCCGGAAGAATGGGCGGCGAAGACGGCAGACGCTGCGGCATCGAGCCCCCTCCCCCGTGAGATTGTTCCGCGACTCGATAAGCGGACAACCCGTTGATGCTAACAAAAGCGCGGCACCTCGCCGTGCCCGTGTGGACAGAGCTTCAGGATGCCGGCGGCTCCGCGTCGCGCGGATCGAACGGCGCATCGAGGGACCGGGTGAGATCGTCGAGCAACGCGGCGATCTGCGGCTCCACGAACTCGGCCACCGCCGCCTGTATGCGCAGCCGGTGGTGGAGCAGGATCGTACAGACCTCGCGCCCGATCATGTTCGCGTAATCGTCGGCGAGACCGACCTCTTGGCGCAGGGCTGCCTTCGCGGCATCCGAGAGGGGAGGAAGTGCGGGGAGGGCGGCGTCCTCTTCTGCGGCGAGGCCCGACAGCGTGAAGAGGAACGGGGAGCCGGGCTCGGGGTCGGGGTCCAACGGCATCCCGTCGAACTCGGGTTCCAGGCCCTCCGCGGGACGGTAAGAGCGCCTCCGGTTTCGCTCAGCCTGCTGGTCGAGCTCGGCCTGGAGCATGGGGAGGTTGCGGGAGGTGTAGTCGGCGACGGCGTGATCGACGATGGTCTTCACGCGCGTCGACAGTCCGTGCTGCACGCCGTGCGGAACGTCGGACCCCAGACCCGCGGCCGACAGGACCGGGGAGCCGAAGCACCGACGGCACGGGGCGACTCGGCCACGATGGTTCGCGGGCTCCCACCGGGGCAGCCAACGCAGCCAGGCGTCCACCGCCTGACCGACCTGGCTCTCGAGCGACCGCTCCACGCCCCTACGCTAGCCCGACACGCCCGGGAACACGCGGATGCCCACGGACCCGCGCGTCACAATCGCGTCAAAGGTCGTCGGCGTCGTCTTCCCAGCGCCATCGCGGGCCGTTCGTCCGCGCCCGGACGAGCAGGATTCCGAACAGAGCCGCGAGCAACGCCGCGACGGCGACGACCGGACCCGGGAACCCGAGGGCGACACTGCCGGCCGCAGCGACACCGCGAGCCGGGTCGGCGCCGCTGACGAGGGCGCCGACGACGATCCCGAGCACCTCGCCCAGGTAGGCGGCGATCGCGCAGGGGACGGCGATGAGATAGCCGGGCGGGTCGGCGCGAAGGCCCCACCGCAGCGTCGCGGCGAAGGCCCCCAGAGCCAGGAGCTGACCGACCACGCCCGGGATGGCTCCGAGACCTCGGACGGGGATGACGTCGGCGTCGACGATCAGACTCGCCACCCCGAGACCCCCGATCGAGAGGGCGATGAAGACGACGGCCGCGAAGACGACAGCGACCGGCGGGGAAACCCCCGCCGGTCGCTGTTCGTTCGTCATGGACCCCGGTTCAGCGCTGCGAGAGCTGAGGACCGGCCTCCAGGGTGCGCTCGTACTCGCGCTGGGCCTCGGCGTTGATCTCGCTGACGCGCCGACCGCGCGCCGACACCCAGGATCCGAACCAGATGGTGAGTTCACGACCGAGGACGAAAGCCACGATCGCCAGGGGCGCGAGGACGTTGTTCTGCAGCAGATCGAAGGACTCACGGGCGGTGATCATCCAGAACGGGGCGGCGAAGAGGACACCGAGCAGATGCCCGGCCCACGCCACCACGCCGACGACGAGGCCCCAGACCACCCAGTGACCCCAGCGGCCTCGATTGATGAGCGCACCGAGGAACCAGAAACCGAGGTAGAAAGCCACGGTCGGAACCCACAGACCCCAGGTCGTGAGGGCCGAGAGAGCCGCCTGGCCGAGGTCGGCGGACGCGAGCCTGCCGGTGAGCAGCGCCAGACCGAGGGTGGCGGCCAGGTAGAGCGCCGCGAAGACGAGGGCGGCGAGAAGGCCGATCGCGCCAGCCGCACCGCGGTTGTTCCGCGGACGAGGGGCTTCGGGGGCCTGGACGAAGATGGGCTGCGCACCGCCCACGACGCGAGTGGGCTCGTCGGTCACGGGCGTGGCCGTCGCCGCAGCGGCGGCGCCGGCACCGGCGGCCGCGGGGTATGCCGTGGTGTGCGCGTCGTCGTAGCGCGCGGTCGCGGCACCGTCGTCGGCTCGAGCGTCATCGTGACGCACGTCGTCGCGAGCCGGCTCCGCGGACGCGGCGTACGCGGCCCACCGGGCGTCCTCGTCGTCGAGGTCGACGGATCCGGTGGACGCCGAGGAGTCCTGGGGCGCCACGGGAGACGCGTCGTGCACGACCGGGGCGGTGTGCTCGCTCCGGGGCGTCTGCGACGTCCCGGATTCGTGCTCGTGCGCGTCGCGCTCGTCCCATGCGGCCTCGGCGGCGGCGGGGTCGACGGCGTCGCGGCGAGCGGCCTCGGCGTCGGCGAGGCCCTCGTGGGCTCGGCCGACGACATCCTGCGCTTCGTCCTTCGGCTCGACGACGGGGTCGCCGTACGAGTCCTTCGGTTCAGCGACGGGGTCGCCGTACGACTTGTTGTCGCTCATGGGGTCTCCTCACGCGGTGCTTGCGGCGCAAGGCTAACCCGGGTATTGCGCAGCATCGCGCAGGCGTGCCGCCGGATGTCTTTCTCGACCGTGTCGGTGGTGCGGCTTATGGTGTTCCCATGCCCCGTCGTCTGCTCCGTCCGGCCGCAGCCGCGGCTTTCGCCGGCGCCGTGCTCCTCGCTCTGACGGCCTGCGCCCCCTCCGAGGAGCAAGCCGCCCCCGCGCCGTCGACGTCCGTCGCGACCGAGAGCCCGACTCCGATCCCCACGATCACACAGACGGCGCCCGCGGTACGTATTCCCGCCGACTGCCGCGCGATGCTCTCCGCCGATGTCCTGTCCCAGCTGGGCACCACGCCGCTGAACGACCCTTCGCTCGGGGCGTCGGGGGTGCAGTCGGACGGGTCGCTGATCTGCATCTGGCGCGATCCCGCCGCCGACACCACAGGACTCGTCACCCACATCTCGCGTATGGACCGCGGACCCGCCCTCGACATGCTCAACGGCCTGGTCGACACGCAGGGCTTCAGTTGCTACACCCCCGATGCGGGCACCCGCTGCGAGAAGACCTGGATCAATCCGACCTACCCGGTCAACGACGGGCGCACGCTGTACTGGCGCGACGGCGTGCTGATCGACACCCAGTACTCCAACCTGGCTCCCACCGGGTACACCGGGAGCATCATCGCCTCCGTGTTCGGCGGCTGAGCGCGAGTCGTCTCGGACCGCGTCACTCGCCGAAGAAGGCGTGGGATGCCACGATCGCGGCGTAGTCGTCCGGCATCCATCCCGAGAGTGTCGACGACACCCAGCGGTCCGCTCGCAGGTCGTGGACCTCGAGGAGCTCGCCGGCCGCCCGCTCGCAGTGGGTCGTGTCGGCGACGACCGAGCACGCGAAGCCTTGGGCGGCGAGCGTGGTGGTGACGGCCGCGGCGCCCTCGGGGGTGACGGTGGAAACGGTCGTCTCGATGAAGCGACCGGCTTCCCCGCGCCAGTGGCACGTGACGACGACCGTCGGACCCGCGGCAGCCACGGCTTCGGGCGTCGAGGCGGGGGCCGTGTGCCGTTGCGACAGCAACGCCTGCGGCGACCACACCAACGACGACCACAACGGCTGGGAGTACAGGTGGCGGCAGTCGGCGGCCGGGGTGGGCGGAGGCGTATCGGCGACGACGTGCCTCCCGGTCGCGGCCCGCAGCGTGTCGCCCACGAAACCCACGGCCAGCGGCACGCCGGGAGCGGCGATCACCGCCAGGGCAGCCACGGCGGCCGCGCACAGCAGACCCGCCGGCCAAGCCAGCCACAGACTGCGTCCCCCGATGCGGGCCATGCGTTCCTCCACGACAACGGTAGGCGCACCGACGCCTTCGACCCGTTACCCGACACGCCGCGAGCACGACGAAGGCCCCCGGCGCGAGCCGGGGGCCTTCGAGGAACGGGATGCCGCACCGGGGCGTGGCATCCATCGATCATGTCTCGGGAGAGCGAGCGGGCCCGCTCCCCCGAGGCACGATCAGTTGTACGTACCGGGCGTGAAGTCGTCCGTCGAGAAGCTGTCGAAGTCGACGTAGCTCAGGTCGGCGTCGCTGTACGCGCCGTCCGAGGCGAAGATGCGGTTGGGGTACCGCTCGCTCTTGGCCTCTTCCGTCGCCTCGACCGTGACGTTGCGGTACTTCGCAAGTCCGGTTCCGGCGGGGATGAGCTTTCCGATGATGACGTTCTCCTTGAGGCCGACGAGCGGGTCGCTCTTGCCCTCCATGGCCGCCTGCGTCAGGACGCGGGTGGTCTCCTGGAACGACGCGGCCGACAGCCACGACTCCGTCGCGAGCGACGCCTTCGTGATACCCATCAGCTCGGGACGACCCGACGCGGGACGCTTGCCCTCGCCGACAGCCTCGCGGTTGATGGCCTGGTAGCGCTTGAAGTCCACCAGCTCACCCGGGAGCAGATCGGTGTCGGCGTGGTCGACGACGGTGACCTTGCGGAGCATCTGTCGGACGATGACCTCGATGTGCTTGTCGTGGATCGGCACACCCTGCGAGCGGTACACGCCCTGGACGCCGTTGACGAGGTACTTCTGCACCTCGCGGGCACCCTGCACGCGCATGACCTCCTTGGGGTCGAGCGTTCCGACGAGGATCGGCTGACCGACCACGACGTGCTGCCCGTCCTCGACCAGGAGCGTGGCGCGCTTCAGGACGGGGTAGACCACCGGCTCGTCGCCGTTGTCGGGCGTGAGGATGACCTTCTTGGCCTTGTCGGTCTCGTCGATCGTGATGCGGCCGTCGGCCTCGGCGATCGGCGACGCACCCTTGGGGGTACGGGCCTCGAACAGCTCCTGCACGCGGGGAAGACCCTGCGTGATGTCGTCTGCCGAAGCGGAACCACCGGTGTGGAAGGTACGCATCGTCAGCTGGGTACCGGGCTCACCGATCGACTGGGCCGCGATGATGCCGACGGCCTCTCCGATGTCGACGATCTTGCCGGTGGCGAGCGAACGGCCGTAGCACTTCGCGCAGACGCCGACGGCCGAGTCGCACGTCAGGACGGAGCGGACCTTGATGGTCTCGACGCCACCCTCGACCAGCTTGTCGATGAGCACGTCGCCCACGTCGTCGCCGGCCTCGGCCAGCACGGTGCCCTGCGCGTCGACGACCGCCGTGGCGAGCGTACGAGCGAACACCGAGTTCTCGACGTTGGCGTCCTTGACCAGCGAACCGGTCGAGCCTGCCGCGGCGATCGGGAGCTCGAGGCCCTTCGACGTGCCGCAGTCCTCCTCGCGGATGATGACATCCTGCGAGACGTCGACGAGACGACGCGTCAGGTACCCCGAGTCGGCCGTACGGAGGGCCGTGTCGGCCAGACCCTTACGGGCACCGTGCGTCGCGATGAAGTACTCGGCGACCGACAGACCCTCGCGGTACGAGGAGATGATCGGACGCGGGATGATCTCACCCTTGGGGTTGTTCACCAGGCCTCGCATACCCGCGATGTTGCGGATCTGCAGCCAGTTACCACGGGCGCCCGACGAGACCATGCGGTTGATGGTGTTGTCGGCGGGGAAGTTGTCCCGCATCGCCTTCTGGACCTCGTCGGTGGCCTCGGTCCAGATCTTGATGAGCTCCTGACGACGCTCGGCGTCGGTGGTGAGACCCTTCTCGTACTGGCCCTGCACCTTCGCGGCCTGCTTCTCGTAGCCGGCCACGATCTCCGCCTTGTTCGGCGGGGTGAGGATGTCGCTCAGCGCCACGGTGACACCCGAACGGGTGGCCCAGTAGAAGCCGGCGTCCTTGATCCGGTCGAGCGATGCCGCGACCTCGACCTTGGGGTACTCCTCGGCCAGCTTGTTGACGATCTGCGACAGCTTGCCCTTGTCGGCCTGTTCGCGGACGAACGGGTAGCCCTTGGGGAGCGTGTCGTTGAAGATCGCCTGACCGAGCGAGGCGTCGACGAGACCGTGCTTGTCGTAGCCCTCGGGCGCCTGGCCCTCAAGGAACGTCAGGCCGGGGATGCGGATGCGCGCCTTGGCCTGCAGGTCGAGGGTGCCCTCGTCCTTGGCCAGGATCGCCTCGCCCACGGAACCGAACGCACGGCCCTCGCCCACGGCACCCTCCTTGAGGGTGGTGAGGTGGTGGAGGCCGATGATCATGTCCTGCGAGGGCAGGGTGACCGGGCGGCCGTCCGACGGCTTGAGGATGTTGTTCGAGGCGAGCATGAGCACGCGCGCCTCGGCCTGAGCCTCGACCGACAGGGGCAGGTGGACGGCCATCTGGTCACCGTCGAAGTCGGCGTTGAACGCCGCGCAGACGAGCGGGTGCAGCTGGATGGCCTTGCCCTCGACGAGCTGGGGCTCGAACGCCTGGATGCCGAGACGGTGCAGGGTGGGTGCACGGTTCAGCAGCACGGGGCGCTCGCGGATGATCTCCTCGAGCACGTCCCAGACCTCGGGACGGTAGCGCTCGACCGCGCGCTTGGCGGCCTTGATGTTCTGCGAGTGACCGAGGTCGATCAGACGCTTGATCACGAACGGCTTGAACAGCTCCAGAGCCATCTGCTTGGGCAGACCGCACTGGTGGAGCTTGAGCTGGGGTCCGACGATGATGACGGAACGGCCCGAGTAGTCCACGCGCTTTCCGAGCAGGTTCTGGCGGAAGCGACCCTGCTTTCCCTTGAGCATGTCGCTCAGGGACTTCAGGGCGCGGTTGCCGGTACCGGTGACGGGGCGACCACGGCGGCCGTTGTCGAACAGCGCGTCGACGGCCTCCTGCAGCATGCGCTTCTCGTTGTTCACGATGATCTCGGGAGCACCGAGGTCGATCAGGCGACGGAGGCGGTTGTTGCGGTTGATCACGCGACGGTAGAGGTCGTTCAGGTCGGAGGTCGCGAAGCGGCCACCGTCGAGCTGGACCATCGGACGCAGCTCCGGCGGGATCACCGGGACGACGTCCAGCACCATCGAGGCCGGGCTCATGCCGGTCTGCAGGAACGAGTTGACGACCTTCAGGCGCTTGATCGCGCGGATCTTGCGCTGGCCCTTGCCCTCGGAGATCTGCAGGTGGAGGCTGTCGGCCTCGGCCTGCAGGTCGAAGGCCTCGAGACGACGCTTGATCGACTCCGCACCCATGTGGGCCTCGAAGTACTGACCGAAGCGGTCCTGGAGCTCGTGGAACACATCGTCCTCGGGCTTCAGGGCGCCGACCTCGAGCGTGCGGAAGTCCTCCCACACGCGCTCGAGCTTGGCGATCTGCTCGTCGGCGTTCTTACGCGCCGACGTCATCTCCTTCTCGGCGGCGTCCTTGACCTTCTTCTTCTGGTCGGCCTTGGCGCCCTCCGCCTCGAGGGCGGCGAGCTCCTCCTCGAGCTTGGCGAGGCGAGCGGCGATGCGGGCATCGCGGCGGTCGCCGAGCGTCTTCAGCTCGAGACGGATGTTGTTCTCCTGGGTGGCCAGGTCGCGGTGACGAGCGTCTTCGTCGACCGAGATGACCATGTAGGCGGCGAAGTAGATGACCTTCTCGAGGTCCTTCGGCGCCATGTCCAGCAGGTAGCCGAGGCGCGAGGGCACGCCCTTGAAGTACCAGATGTGCGTGACGGGCGCGGCGAGCTCGATGTGGCCCATGCGCTCGCGACGGACCGAGCTCTTGGTGACCTCGACGCCGCAGCGCTCGCAGACGATGCCCTTGAAGCGCACACGCTTGTACTTTCCGCAGGCGCACTCCCAGTCGCGGGAGGGTCCGAAGATCTGCTCGCCGAAGAGGCCGTCCTTCTCGGGCTTCAGCGTGCGGTAGTTGATCGTCTCGGGCTTCTTGACCTCACCGAAGGACCAACGACGGATGTCGTCGGCGGTGGCCAGACCGATACGGATCTGATCGAAAGTGGTTGATTCGAGCACTGGTTCTCCTGTGTCGGAATTCTCTGAAATCTGAGCTGGGTCGCTGAGCTGGAAGCTCAGATCTCGTCGATCGACGAGGACTCGAAGCGGCTGGAGATGTTGATGCCGAGCTCTTCCGCGGCGCGGAAGGCGTCGTCATCCGTGTCGCGGAGGTTGACCGCGGTGCCGTCGGCCGAGAGGACCTCGACGTTCAGGCAGAGCGACTGCATCTCCTTCATGAGCACCTTGAACGACTCGGGGATGCCGGGCTCCTGGATGTTCTCGCCCTTGACGATCGCCTCGTAGACCTTCACGCGGCCGAGGATGTCGTCGGACTTGATCGTCAGGAGCTCCTGGAGCGCGTATGCGGCGCCGTAGGCCTCGAGGGCCCACACCTCCATCTCACCGAAGCGCTGACCACCGAACTGAGCCTTACCACCGAGCGGCTGCTGGGTGATCATCGAGTACGGGCCCGTCGAACGCGCGTGGATCTTGTCGTCGACGAGGTGGTGCAGCTTCAGGATGTACATGTAACCGACCGAGATGGGCGCCGGGAACGGCTCGCCGGAGCGACCGTCGAACAGCAGCGTCTTACCCGTGGAGTCGACCAGACGGTCGCCGTCGCGGTTCGGGATCGTCGAGTCGAGCAGACCCGCGATCTCGGCCTCGAACGCGCCGTCGAACACCGGGGTGGCGACCTTCGTGCCGGGGGCGGCCTCGCGGGCGACCTCGGGGAGGTTGGCCGCCCACTCGGGGGTGCCCTCGACCTTCCAGCCCTGCTGGGCGATCCAGCCGAGGTGGAGTTCCAGGACCTGACCGAAGTTCATTCGACCGGGGATGCCGAGCGGGTTCAGGATGATGTCGACCGGCGTGCCGTCGGACAGGAAGGGCATGTCCTCGATCGGAAGGATCTTGGCGATGACACCCTTGTTGCCATGGCGGCCGGCGAGCTTGTCACCCTCGGTGATCTTGCGCTTCTGGGCGATGTAGACCACGACGCGGCGGTTGACGCCCGAGCCGAGCTCGTCGTCGCCGTCCTCGGCGTTGAACTCCTTGACGGCGATGATCGTGCCCTGCTCGCCGTGGGGCACCTTCAGCGAGGTGTCACGGACTTCGCGGCTCTTCTCGTTGAAGATCGCGCGCAGCAGGCGCTCCTCGGCGCTCAGCTCGGTCTCGCCCTTGGGCGTGACCTTGCCGACGAGGATGTCGCCGGGGCGAACCTCGGCGCCGATGCGGATGATGCCGCGGTCGTCGAGGTCCTTCAGCAGGTCGGGGCTGACGTTGGGGAGGTCACGGGTGATCTCCTCCTTGCCGAGCTTGGTGTCGCGCGCGTCGACCTCGTACTCCTCGATGTGGATCGACGACAGCGTGTCGTCCTTCACGAGGTCCTGGCTGAGGATGATCGCGTCCTCGAAGTTGTGGCCTTCCCACGTCATGAACGCCACGAGGAGGTTCTTGCCGAGGGCGAGCTCGCCGTTCTCGGTCGCGGGACCGTCGGCGATGACCTCGCCGGCCTCGATGCGCTCGCCGGCCGAGACGACCACGCGCTGGTTGTACGAGGTGCCCTGGTTCGAACGGTCGAACTTGCGCAGGAAGTAGTCCTGCGTGCCGCCCTCGTCGAGCTGGATCGTCACGACGTCGGCCGAGACCTCCAGGACGACACCGGACTTCTCGGCGGTGACGACGTCACCGGCGTCGATGGCCGCGAAGCCCTCCATACCGGTACCGACGACGGGCGACTCGCTACGGACGAGCGGGACGGCCTGACGCTGCATGTTCGCACCCATGAGGGCGCGGTTGGCGTCGTCGTGCTCGAGGAACGGGATGAGCGAGGTCGCCACCGACACCATCTGGCGCGGCGAGACGTCCATGTAGCCGATCTCGTCGTTCGGGAACAGGTCGACCTCGCCACCCTGACCACGGCGGGCCAGGATGCGGTCCTCCACGAAGTGGCCGTCGGCCTGGAGGGCGACACCGGCCTGAGCGACGATGTGGTCGCTCTCTTCGCTGGCGGTGAGGTAGTCGATCTGGTCGGTCACGCGGCCGTCGACGACACGACGGTAGGGCGTCTCGATGAAACCGAAGGCGTTGATGCGCGCGAACGAGGCGAGCGAACCGATCAGGCCGATGTTCGGGCCTTCCGGCGTCTCGATCGGGCACATGCGGCCGTAGTGCGAGGGGTGGACGTCACGGACCTCGACGCCGGCACGCTCACGCGACAGACCACCGGGGCCCAGAGCCGACAGACGACGCTTGTGGGTCAGACCCGCGAGCGGGTTGTTCTGGTCCATGAACTGCGACAGCTGGCTCGT